>JBNJGX010000072.1:0-9654 GCA_051748025.1 Bacteroidota bacterium | reverse complement strand
ATAAATCCTGATCATTCGTTGTTTTCTGATACCGCATCCTATTACCTTACTTGGAATAATTCGACAAACAACCGGCGCATGACAGTTGAAACGGATGATGATTTTGCTGCCTACAGCAGTCATCTTTCGCCATGGTGTGTGCGGCATATCCGTGAAAATTATACAGGTGCTTACTATCCGGCATCCGTGCGCAGCCTTTATACCCGGTCTGAAGGATGGCTTGATGGCAGTACAATAACCCTTGATAACAGCCGCAGCAAAAATATCGGTTTACCCGGTCTTGTTTCCACCGGCAATCCTGTGGAAATTGAGCTGGCTGTTGCGGGCACGCCTAGCAGTCATATTGTTTCTTATGTTCCCCATCACCTGAAGGTTGATTTTCTTGGTGAGACCAGAATTGATGAGATATATACCGGGTATGATTTTGTACGAAAAAGTTTTAGTTTTCCTGCCGGTGATGTTACTGAAAGCATTGATTTTGTTTTTTCATCCAATGACACACAGTCACCTCAGCAAAATGATAACAACAGGGTTGCTTATATTGATATTGAATATCCCCGTGATTATGATTTCCCGGACAGTGATTATTATGAATTTTTCCTGTCACCCGGCGGAGGTGATAAAGACCTGCTTGAAATTACCGGTTTTCAATCATCAGGCACCGTGTGGTTGTATGACCTTGACCAGGGATTGAGAATACAGGTCAGTGAACAGTCAGGAACCCTTAAAGCGCTGGCACCAAACAACGGTACTGAAAGACATATGTATATCTGCAACGAAGACGGATACCAGGCGGTACATAATATATCTCCTGTCTCA
Organism: Bacteroidota bacterium; assembly: GCA_051748025.1. GTDB lineage: Bacteria > Bacteroidota > Bacteroidia > Bacteroidales > ML635J-15 > JAQIBY01. The sequence goes on along the minus strand of JBNJGX010000072.1, from coordinate 8,835 downwards.
GATGATGCATCATTTACAAATTATACAAGCATCACCCCGGATGCTGATTATATGATTGTCACGCACCCCAAACTGGCTGATGCAGCCGAAGCTTATAAAGCTTACCGCAATGGAACAGGCTATCAGGCCGAAGTATTTAATGTCAATGAATTGTATGACCAGTATGCTTATGGGGTAAAAAAACACCCTTATGCCATTCGTAATCTGATATCACATTATACGGAGCTCAATGGAAAAAGACCAAAGCATTTGTTTTTATTGGGAAAGGGCATCAAAACAAATAGCATCAGGAATAACAATGGCTTATTTCAGGCTTGTTTAGTGCCAACATACGGGTATCCCGGCTCCGATGTACTGATTACTGCCGGCATGGGTGATTCTGAATTTGAACCATTTGTACCTACAGGACGGTTGGCAGCACGTAGTGAGACACATGTGTATGATTACCTTGATAAAATAATGGCTTACGAATCAAACGAGGTGGCTTTGTGGATGAAAAATGTTTTGCATTTCGGTGGTGGAGCAAACGCTGTTGAACAATCTACATTTGCCGGGTATCTTGAAAACTATAAAAACATTATTGAGGATACAGTATTTGGAGGCATTGTACATACTTTTTTAAAAAATTCATCAGATCCTATCCAGATAACAGTTTCTGATTCTATTGATAACCTAATAAACAATGGTGTTACCATGATGACCTTTTTTGGTCATGCAACTGCCTATGGTTTTGATCAAAATATAGATAATCCGGAAAATTATAATAATACTGATCGTTATCCTTTTGTCTTAGCTAATTCGTGTTATTCAGGTGACATATACGTTACAGATAACCAGAGTACAAGTGAACAATGGGTATTAATCCCTGAAAAAGGTGTTATTGGTTTTTTGGCATCAGTCGGTGCCGGTAACCCACCATATCTTAATCAGTATTCTGAAAAACTGTATAAAAGCATAGCCAGTTATAATTATGGCAAACCCATAAGTTTGCAGCAACAAGAGGCAATACGTTTAGCACAGCAAGGCAATTTGGATGACCGGAGATTAGAAACCACATGCCATGATATGCTGCTTCATTGTGATCCTGCTTTGCGGCTGAATTATGCCGAATTGCCTGATCTGGTTATGGAAAGTAATGGGATCACGCTTGACCCGGCTAAAATTACCACTGTTCAGGATTCATTCAATGTCAATATTTACATGACAAATCAGGGACAGGCTTTTGCAGATACTTTCATTGTCAGGGTTACAAGAGAATATCCTGATTACAGTGTTGATGAATATGAAAAAGCTGTATCAGGGTGTCTTTACGATCAAAGCCTACAAATAAAGATGCCTGTTGATCACAGCAAAGGCCCGGGATTAAATAAAATCACAGTTCATCTGGATTTTTATGATCAGATAGAAGAACTTTCAGAAATAAACAACGACGCCAATTTACAGTTTTTGATAAAAACAGGTTCGGTATATCCAGTTTATCCATATGAATATGCGATATATCCTGACAACACTGTGACCCTTAAAGCTTCAACAGGAGATCCTTTCATTGGAGAAACAGAATTTTTATTCGAGATGGATACCACAGATTTGTTTAACAGCAATATGGGATTAGCCTTGTATTCCAGCCAGGTGACTGATTCAGGCGGGGTAATTACCTGGACACCTCCGGTCACACTTATGGATACTACCGTATATTACTGGCGTGTTGCTGCCAATCATCCGGTGAGTGATTCAATAAGCTGGAAAGAATCATCTTTTATCTATATTCCTGATAAAACCGGCTGGTCACAAGCGCATCCTTTTCAGTTTAAAAAAGATGATTACGCTTTTATAAATTTTAACAGGGAACAACGTCAATTCAATTATGTTGAAACTCCGAAAGAATTGCATTGTCATAATATTGGGAATCCTTCAAACGGCGAATTTGAAGACATCCGCTTTACCATTGATGGGGCTATGAATGACGGTGATGGTGATGGTGGTTCATGTACCCCTACCAGTGCCATGCTTGTAGCTGTTATTGATCCGGTAACTCTGAAAGCATGGCCCGGGGATATTGCCGATTACGGTCAGATCAATTATCCCCAATGTTCAGGAATGAGCCGTCCCAATTACTTTTTTGTTTTCCCTTCCGGGTATTCATCAAGCCGGCAAAATATGATCAACATGATCAATAATGAAGTGCCAGATGGATATTATATACTTGCATATTCTTTCCGCAACGGAAATTTCGAAAACTGGGATGAATCAGAATATACAACGTTTGAATCACTGGGGGCAACAATGATTAGAAACCTGGATAACCGGATACCTTACATATTTTTTTGTGAAAAAGGAGAACTCCCTGCCGAAGAAGTGAAAGGAGATAACATAAATGATGTTATTGATTTAAAAATAAATCTTTTAACAGCCTTTAATTATGGCACCATTACAAGCACGACAATAGGTCCTTCAGACGAATGGCACTCCTTACACTGGGATCAGGAGCCGATGGAAGCCAATAGTGATAGTTCTTTTCTGGAATTAATAGATTATAATCCTGTAACCAATACCACAGAAGTGTTTGATACAATTTCTACCTCGAATTATGACATATATGATCTGGAAAATTATATTGATTATGATGAGTATTCTTTGTTAAAGTTAAACTTCTGGACACGTGATGACAGCACAAAAACGCCCGGTCAACTAAAAAAATGGCAACTGATGTACGAAGGTATCCCGGAGACGGCAATCAATCCGGCTGACGGATTTTATATCACCGCAGATACAATTACACAGGGTGAGGAACTGGAATTTGCACTTGCTACTAGAAATATCAGCCCTTATGATATGGACAGCCTACTGGTAAAATACTGGTTGCAAACCGGAGAAAACCAGATTACCCAGACAAAAGAAAACCGGCTTGCACCACATCCTTCGGGTGATGTTGCTATTGATACAGTCTCGTTTAGTACCAGCCAGCTAAACGGAATAAATTCTGTGTGGATAGAATACAACCCTGCTGTTGAGGGTGGCAGTTATGATCAGAATGAGCAATATCATTTTAACAACATATCACAATATTACTTTCATATTGAGGATGATAATGTTAATCCGGTTTTAGATGTTACCTTTGATGGTGTGCATATACTTGATGGCGATATTATTTCTTCAAAACCTGAAATATTAATCAGTCTGAAAGATGAAAACCCGTTTTTACCCATCACTGATACCAGTTTGTTCAGGGTTTATCTGACAAACATGCAAAATGGCACAGAAGAGCGAATTTTCTTCCGTGACAGTACGGGTAACGAAGTTTTACAATTTATTCCGGCGGATTTGCCTGATAATAAAGCAAAAATCCTGTATGAACCGGAATTTAAAGAAGATGGCACATACCAGTTACGGGTACAAGCAACAGATGCATCGGGCAATGAATCAGGAGATTACGATTATGTTATTTCATTTGAAATTATCACTGAATCAAGCATTACCCATGTGCTGAATTATCCGAATCCTTTTTCTACATCTACCCGTTTTGTGTTTGAGCTCACCGGCAGTGTCATACCTGACAAATTCAGGATTGAGATTTACACTGTAACCGGGCGCCTGGTAAAAGTTATTGACAAGGCAGAACTTGGACCCATTCGCATAGGACGCAATATTACTGATTATGCATGGGATGGGAGAGACATGTATGGCGACAGGCTGGCAAACGGTGTATATTTTTACCGGATAAAAACTGAAATTGCCGGGGAAAACATTAAACACCGTTCCAATCAATCAGATACCTATTTTAAAAAGAACATCGGAAAGATGTATTTGATGCGATAAAATTTGGTTTCTGTTTATCACATTACAAATTTAGTTACTAATCAGTATTCTTAACAACTAATATGCCACAGATATCACTGACCGTGTCCGGCGGAACGCAGTGGAGACGGATTAACACAGATTTTCATAATTTTGGCTGCCCTCGGTTGCACAAAATTTGCACAAAAATTCATTCACATTCACAAAAAAATCTGTGGCAAAAACAGCTTAAATGACGACTGATTAATTACCAAATTTATTTTTCAAAATAACCCCTGATAATACCGCGTTTTGAATTGCGTACAAAAAGGATAATCTCATCACGTTCTTTGGTGGCAGACATTTCGGCTTCAATATAATCAATGGCCATGCTTCTGTTCATCCCGTTATTATAAAGTTTCCGGTAAATTTCCTGGATTTCATTTATTTTCCTGTTTGTATAATTCCTGCGGCGCAGACCAATGGAATTTATACCTGAAAAAGTAAGTGGATAACGCCCAGCCTTGGCATAGGGAGGGACATCTTTACCAACAAGTGACCCGCCTGCAATAATAGAATGTGCTCCAATGTGTACAAACTGATGTACAGCAGTTGTCCCTGAAAGAATAGCCCAGTCGTCAACCTGCACTTCACCGGCAAGTTGTACAGCATTGGCCATGATTATATGACTTCCTAAAATACAATCATGTGCAATATGGGTATAAGCCATTATAAGGTTATTATTGCCTATTTTTGTCACCTGTCTCGCTGCTGTACCACGGTTAATGGTAACAAATTCACGTAAGGTATTATTGTCACCAATTTTAACAGAGGTTTTTTCACCTTTGAATTTAAGGTCCTGTGGAATTGCGCCTATAACGGCACCGGGAAATATGTTACAATTTTTACCGATTTTAACATTTTCCATGATGGTTACATTTTGCCCAATCCAGCAACCTTCTCCTATCTCAACATTTTTGCTGATATTTACAAAAGGTTCAATAACAACATTCGAAGCTATTTTTGCATCAGGGTGTACATATGATAAAGGTTGATTCATCTTATTTTGTTTTTACGATTTGAGCTGTTAGTTCGGCTTCACAAACAAGTTTTTCACCCACAAAGGCTTCTCCTTTCATATATGCCACACCACGACGAATGGGTTCAATGAGAACCAATTTCATGATCATTGTATCACCGGGGACAACTTGTTTCCGGAATTTTACTTTGTCAATTTTCATAAAGTAAGTAAGGTAATTTTCAGGATCCGGCACTGTTCCCATTACCAGAATTCCACCAACCTGAGCCATGGCTTCAACCTGAAGCACACCAGGCATAACTGGTTCGTCCGGGAAATGACCTGTAAAAAAAGGTTCATCAAGTGTGACATTTTTTACGCCTACAACATCTTTTTCTGTCAGGCTGAGGATCTTGTCAACAAATAAAAAGGGAGACCTGTGAGGCAATCGTTGTTTTATGTCATTGGTATCGTATAAAGGTTTTGTGTTTGTATCATATTTTGGGATGGCCGGTTTTCTTAATTCTCTTACAATATGCTTTCGCAGGTTTTTGGCCAATTCTGTATTGGCATAATGCCCCGGTCTTTTTGCAATGATGTTCCCTTTGATACGATAACCCACAAGTGCAAGATCTCCGATCATGTCCAGTAATTTGTGTCTTGCCGGTTCATTGATAAAATGAAGATCAAGGTTATTTAATACACCATGGGTTTTAATTTTAATGTTGGGTTTGTTAAATAATTCGGCAATGCGCTTAAATTCTTCTTCTGAATATACTTTATCAACAAGGACAATAGCGTTATCAAGATCTCCACCTTTAATTAAGCCAGCTTTAAACAATGGCTCAAGCTCACTCAAAAAAGCAAACGTGCGACACGGAGCCACTTCTTCCGCAAATTTTTCAAGCTTATTTAACCCTGCAAACTGATTGACCAACTCTGTAGATTTATAGTCAACAAGGACATTCATACGAAAATCATCATCAGGATACAAAGCCAGCTCAATTTCTCTGTCTTCATCCTTATACACTTTTTTCTCTTTAAACTCAAACACAATTCTGTCTGCATCCTGTTTTTCTATGCCGGCATTTTTTAAAGCTTCTACCCAATACCGTGCGCTTCCATCCAGTATCGGCACTTCAGGCCCGTTTATTTCAAACAATAAATTATCAATCTCAAGGCCATAAGCGGCTGCCAGTAAATGCTCAACAGTGCTAACCCTCACATCTTGTTTTGCAATGCTTGTCCCCCTGGAGGTGTCAACAATGTTATCGGCAATGGCATCTATTAACGGCTCATCTTTTAAATCTGTGCGCTTAAATTTATACCAATGATCCACAGGCGCCGGTTTTATGGTAAGCTCAACTTCTGCTCCTGTATGCAGACCAATCCCCTTTAGGGTGACAGGTTTTTTAATACTTGTTTGCTTCTTATTCATTTGGCCAAATAATTATTGCAAAATAATAATTACTGATTTTGGGACAAAAATAACATTAAGAATTAATTAAAAAAAATACTGATGAAATCTGAAGGTTTTTAACGTTATTGATTAAAATAAAACAGCAAGATAATGCTTTATCTGATGTTTAAAAATAAATATATACAATCAATCTTTAAATAAAAAAACATCTGTTATATTAAATATACTTCAGAGTATAAATTGTAATTTGGCTTAAGTAATTAATCATATATTGCACCCTTAAACACAAAACACAATCCTTTCTATGAAAAAACTTCTACTCTTTGCTGGTTTGGTTTGTCTCACAATGACAACCATCGCTCAAACCAAAACAAAAAACGGCTTAAGCTGTAAGGAATCAACCCCATTAAAAAATGCCAAAAGCGAATGGGCTGTGGCATCAGGATTTACTACCATCACTGATATCAATGGTGTGGATCACAACATTCAATCGGACCTTGATGCAGGAAAATATGTCATCGTGGATGTTTCTGCCACATGGTGCGGGCCTTGCTGGTCTCTTCATCAATCCGGTGTGTTTGAAGACCTTTGGAATGACTACGGACCGGACGGCACTGATGAATTGATGGTATACTGGATTGAAATTGATCCTGATACAGGCATTGATGATATTGAAGGCAACACATCCGCAAGCCAGGGAGATTGGACAAACGGTGGTGATTTCCCTGTTCCCATTATTAACGACCGTAGTGCCAGTGATCCTTTTAGCGAATTATATACCGGATATGTACCTGAAGTGTATATGGTCTGTCCATCAGGTGGTTATAAAATTATTACTGATGAAGCATCAACCGGAGCTTCAGCGGTTTATAACACCATCAATTCCTGCCCGTCTGATAATAATGACATGGAATTGACCGGCATATCCGTTTCTAACAGCACATCAGGATGCACTTTGGGTGATACGGAAACAATAAGCATTGATGTTACAAATATCGGGCTTGATGATGTCTCAGACCTCGAAGTGTCTTATTCAATTAACGGCGGAACACCCGTGACGGAAAACCTGACAGGCCCAATAACTTCATTTGAAACTTTTACGTATGAATTTTCTCAAACAGCCGATTTCTCGGCTATGGGAACTTATGAAATCACCGCTTCGGTATCATGGCCGGAAGATCCTGATAACGTCAATAACAGTAATACTACAATTGCTGTTTCCGGAGACAGCCAGCTTGAACTTGACCTAACCCTGGATGATTATCCCGGAGAAACCAGTTGGGAACTTGTAGATGATATGACAGGAATTGTGCTTGCCCAATCTCCGGAATATTCCTCTGCCGGAGCCACCATATCAGAAACTTTCTGCCTTTTATCATCTGCTTGTTACACGTTTACCATTTATGATGAATACGGCGATGGAATATGTTGTAGCTATGGGAATGGTTCTTACACACTTACCATAGATGGAACTGAAATAGCCAGTGGTGGCAATTTCGGAGCTTCGGAATCAACATCCGTTGATGCTCAGGTTGATGTTGACTTAAATGATATGACAGTTTGTACCGGCGAAACCATTACTTATGAATCAGGCGGATCCGGCACATTCTCACCTGATCCCGGCGATATTGATAACACTACCGTGGGTGAAACAGAAGTAACCTATACCATGAATGAAGGAAATACATGTGAAGTTTCAGAATCATTTACCGTATATGTGGTAGATGATATCATTAACATGGATATTACACCTGAAGATATTTCAGTATGTCAGGGCGAAACCATTGAATTTCCTTCAGGAAACGGGGTCTTCGATCCTGCATCGGTTGACAATTCGACGCCCGGATCAACCACAGTAACTTATTACCTCGCCCAGGGTACTGATTGTGAAAATTCTGCCACTTTTGATGTAACCGTACTGGAATCCCCTGATGCACCTGTTGAATTAAGCGAAAACCATGTGTTGTCAACAACAGCCGGTGGTGAGCTGCAATGGTATTTTGAAGGTGATCCGATTGACGGCGCTACGGATTTAACTTATACATGTACCGAAGATGGCGATTACTACCTTGTCGTTACTGCCTCAAACGGTTGTTCAACACAATCAGATGTGATTAATGTTACCGGTACGGATGTTGAGAGCAAGGCTGCACATGACTTTAAAATCTACCCAAACCCCGCACAGGAAAAAGTTTTTGTTGAGCTGCCTCAAAAACCGGTACAACTTACTGTATATGACATTACAGGAAAAACACTGCTGAAGAATAACAACTTTTCCAGCGGGGTTATTGATATTTCCGGTTTTCATCAGGGCGTATATATGATTAAAATTAACATTGGAAATCAATACGGCATCAAAAAGTTGATTATAAAATAAATAGTAACCAATCAGTTAAAAATGGTTATTAGCGGTTAAGAACGGTTAAAATCGGTTGCTTATGATGCTCCCGGAATTAGAGGGGTTAGGTGTTAGGATTTAGGTGTTAGGTTATGAGAAATCTTCAACATAACCTAACACCTAAATCCTAACACCTAAATCCTAATAATCGCATCCGTTCGAAAAAAACCGTTCTTACCCGTTATTTACAGAAACTTTTATGACTGATTAGTTACACTAAATATA
>JBNJGX010000071.1:2634-9661 GCA_051748025.1 Bacteroidota bacterium | reverse complement strand
AAACCCTGCACATACCTGGCAGGACAGCGGCCGCTACGAGGTACAGCTTGTGGCTGTTACAGACAAAGGCTGCACCGACACCACCATCAAAAACCTGCGGGTGATCGTCCCGCTTGTTGATGTGGGCGTGATAGATGTGCGTGCCACCATAGACGGCAGCTACCTGCTGGTTGAAGCAGACATTATCAATGCCGGCACCATGCCCGTGGAAAACCTTGCCCTGGAGTTGAGCACCTCTGCCGGCAAACTTTACCGGGAATACCTTGACCATGGCTTTGATGCCGGCGCTGTGGAAAAATATTCATTCACCACACAGCCATACATTGCTGATGGTACTTTGCCGGAGTTTGTCTGTGTTTACCTTGATCCCGGCACCGAAGATGATGTCCCGGAAAACAATGAATACTGCGACCTCAATGAGCCGGATTTTACTTTGTTTAACCTGTACCCCAATCCGGCTTCGGACAAACTGAACATTACCCTGCTTATGCCGGCAGATGGAGACATAAACATTCAGGTATTTGACGGCACAGGCCGCCTTGTTTTCAATAAAACCCACAGCCTGAATGCCGGCTATCGTATGATAAGCCTGGATTGTACAGGCTACAGCAACGGCAACTATACCCTGCGTATCAGTTATGAGGGGAATGTTGATAAGCGGGGATTTGTTGTGGAATGAGGGCCGGTGGCTTCGTAACCGGTGATTTCGAGACAATTTCGATGAAAAATCGAAATCCCTCAATCACCTGTGTCTTTCTATGAAGGGAAAACTTTTCCTTCAAATGTACAACTCAAGGTGGCTGAGGGTTTCTGCCGCAAGGCAGAAATGTCTCGAAGCCACCGGTTAGAAAAAGAAAAAAATTATATTCGTTTTATATTCAAATTATAATTTGTATATTAGCATTATAATACAAAACATACTTTGAACATGGAACATGCTTTGGTGTTACATAATGCGCATTGGAATAACAAGAAATATGCAGTAAAAATTAAGCGTGAGCTTTTGGAAAGCTTAAAAGAACTGAATTCTGTAAAAGAAATTCAGATCATTACCGGATTAAGAAGAAGTGGAAAATCCTCCATTATGAAGCTGTATATTAATTGGTTAATGGAAACCGAAGATCCCAAATCATTATTGTTCGTTAATTTGGATGATCCTTCGTTTTCTGAGATATATACACATCCGGCTCAATTTCATAAGCTTATTGAGGCTGCTGAAACAATGACAGGCGTCAAGGTAAAATATTTATTGATTGATGAAATACAAAATGTTAAGGGATGGGAAAAATACATTAAAAGTGTATATGACGCAGAAAGATTTAAAAAAATATGCATTAGCGGATCAAATTCCAGTTTATTAAATTCTGATTATTCAGCATTATTGTCAGGAAGATATGTTTTGCATCAATTATTTCCCTTGTCTATAGACGAAATATTAGATCATTACAATTTGAATGACAGGCTGAGAATAAAGCAAAATCAGCCAAAAGTGAACAATATTTTGACAGATGCATTAAAATCAGGTTGTTTCCCGGAAATTGTTCTTCAGAAAAAAAACAGCATAAAACATGAGATATTGACATCATATTATGACAGCATCATCATTAAAGACTGTATCATCAATAAGGAGCTAAGGGATCATCGCTTATTTAAGGAAATCGCTTACTATATTTTCAACAATACGGCTTCTTTATACTCTTATCACAGCTTGTCAAAAGCCCTGAATGTAAACGACATAACAATTAAGGAATACATCAATGCAATGAAAGATGCGTATTTGATTTATGAAATTCCACAATTTGATTACAAATTAAAGAAACAAATAAAATCCCGTAGAAAATTGTATTCAATAGATTCCGGATTAATCAATACCGTATCATTAAATTTTTCAGAAAACAAAGGCAACTTGTTTGAGAATATGGTTTTTGCAGAGCTAAAAAAGGCAGGAGTTAAGGAAATATTTGTATTAAATGATACGAAAGAATGTGATTTTATCATTCGTTATAACAATGTAACCTGTGCGATACAGGCATCTTATGAATTAACAACTTCTAATAAAGCAAGAGAGGTAAGTGGCTTGTTATATGCACATACTAAATATAACATTGATAAATCGTTTATTGTTACATTTTCACAGTCTTACACCATAGAAAATGGAATAACTGTAGTGCCTGTTTATGCATTAAGAAGTAACATAGAATAAAGATAATATGAAAGGTAGATTGCCGAAAATCGCCACTTACCATATACCAGGTGGTTAATGGTTTCTGCCCCAAGGCAGAAATGTCTCGAAGCCACCGGATCTTCCAATCATACATTTTTAATTTTTTCAGGATTTTGCCTGCAATCAAAAACAGCAGCAATTTTAATGTAGTTGTCTTCAATCCAGTATATTATCTTATGCTTACCAACAACTAAAAACCGATACTCAAACTTTCGAATGGCTAAAAGTTCCTCTTTTTTTCCAATGTTGGGGGAATTTTGAATTTTTATGGTTGATACAACAATTTCTTTAACAAGTTTTTTTGCAACCCGCACAGACGCATTGTACTTATGGTATTCAAAAATATCTTCGAGATTTTTTAGCGCTGTCTCAGTCCAAAAAACTTTTATTTCCATGTATCAATTTCGTTTAATATTTCTCCGGCATTGTACATTCTGTCATTTTCTGCATCATTTTCAGCACTGTCAATCAAAGCGTTAAATTCTTCAATTGTCATAGGTCCAGATTTTTTATCATTTACTTTTTTCCTTTCCTGATGAAGTATCTTTTCGAGTTTGTCAATGATATTTTCATTTTTAACCCTTAAAACTTCGCGGATGAATTGTATTTTTCTGGTCTGTAAATCCATATTATTCATCTTTTTTACAAAGATAATAAAAAATAAAACTTAATGTTCTTTGATTTTCTTATCCGGTGATTTTGAATGTTAAATATCATTTAATTGTTAAAAGAGATTTTTTGGTTCTGCATAAAAATTCTATATTTAGCTATTATAAATTGAACCAATATAAAATTCACAAAAAATGAGAAAACTTGTATCGTTTATTTTACTGTTATGCAGTACTTGTATAGTTGCGGTTCAGGCACAGGATAAGCCTGACTGGGAAGGTGGTTATCCTGATGGTTGTACAAGCATAACTGTCGGGAAAAAAGCCAGTTATGATGGTTCGGTGATGACGAGCCATACAGATGACAGCCATCGCACACGTGCCTGGATGGACATCAAACCTGCCGGTAAACATCAGGCTGACGACAGCGTGAATATGTATAAAAGGGAAACAACCGACAGCCTTGCAATGCCTGCTTACAAGCATACTCCAATCGGGGCCATCCCTCAGATAAAAGAAACCCGTGGTTACATCAATACAGCTTATCCAAGCATGAATGATGCACAACTGGCCATTGGTGAATCCACATTTGGCGGCAGGGATTGCCTGCAATCAGACGAATGCCTGATTGATTGCCAGCGTTTGTGTAAACTTTTGTTACAACGATGTACATCAGCAAGACAAGCCATTGAAACCGCCGGAAAGTTGCTTAAAGAATACGGCTGGAATGATGCCGGAGAATGCCTTACCATTGCTGACACCAAAGAAGTCTGGCACCTTGAAATTGTTGGCCCCGGCAAAGGAAATGTTGGTGCCATATGGGCTGCACAGCGGGTTCCGGATGATGAAATATCTGTAAATGCCAATGCAAGCCGCATCATGGAAATTGACCTTGATGACCCGGATTATTTCATGGCTTCCGCCAATATTTATGATATGGCCAAAGATTCAGCCTGGTACAATCCTGAAAAAGAATCATTTAAATTTGCCTATGCGTATGCACCTGAATCCCGGCAATCTGTGGCTGCACGCCGGCGCGAATGGCGGGTTTTTGATTTACTCGCTCCTTCGCTCGAGTTGAGCCCCACGGCTGAAAATTATCCCTTTTCTGTCAAACCGGACGAAAACGTTAAGCTTGAAGATATGGTGAGCGTGTTTAAAGATTATTTCCAGGGAACACCTTATGATATGCGTCGCAACATTACAACCACCAACGATGAAGGCAAAGAAATCATCTCTCCCCTTGCCAATCCGTTTATGCCATACGATGAGCTCGATATAATGGATGTCAGCGGAAGTTGGTACCATGTTTCGGATGATGGTGATATCCGTTTTCTCGGAGAACGTACCATTGCCCGCTGGTACACCATGTATGGTACCATTACACAAAGCCGTGACTGGTTACCCGATGATATTGGCGGCATAGTGTGGCTGGCACAGGATAACATTGCCACCTCCATTTATATCCCGGTATATTGTGGCGCCCGTGATTTACCAGATTCATATAAAGTTCCTGCAAGAGAAACCGGATATACAATGGAATCTGCGTGGTGGGCGTTTAACAGGCTTGGCACACTCACTGCCCAAAGGTGGGGAGATATGCATAAAGATGTTGATGCTGCCTGGAACCCCATGCAAAAAGCACTTTTTGATAACCAGGAAAGTTTTGAGAAAGGGGTGGCCAATATAAAATCTGAAAAGAAAAGACGTGACAAATTAACTGATTACACAGTAAATCAAGGCAGGAAGGTTGTGAAAAAGGCCATAGAACTGGGTGATTTGTTATGGACAAAATATGATGAAAAATTCTGATCAATCAAAAAAAGAAATGAGATAATCAGTGAACATGCAAATTAATGTGTAACAAAACACACCCTGTTTACGTCAGATGGTTGATAAAATAACTGACATAGATTAAAACATGAATAAATATTCAAAGAATAAACGAATAATCAAATAAAGTAAACAATTAAAAATCAAATCATTATGAAAAAAGGAACAAGTTTTTGGAAAATTATGCTCGCATCAATGGTGGGTTTTATTCTGGCCAATGTGGTGATTATGCTGATCTTTTTCGGGTCAATCGGAGCCATGGTGTCCAGTTTTAGTAAGCCTAAAACCGTTGAAGTAAAAGAAAAATCTGTTTTGGAACTCGACCTTTCTTTGCCGATTCCTGACAGAACACCTGTAAACCCATTTGAATCCTTCAATTTTGACCCCTATGATATGAAAAAAATTGTGGGATTGAATGACATCCTCAGAGGCCTTGAACATGCCAAAGATGATGACCAGATCGAAGGTGTTTATCTTGATTTAAGTGTTGTAACCAGTGGCATGGCAACATTAACAGAATTGCACGATGCCATTGAAGATTTCAAGGAGAACGGTAAGTGGGTAATTGCTTATGCTGATATGATGTCGCAAAAAGCGTATTATATGGCCACAGTGGCTGATGAATTGTACCTGAACCCGCAGGGATGGATGGATTTCAGGGGCCTTACAGCACAGGTTATGTATTACAAGACAGCACTTGATAAGCTTGGTGTAAAGCCTCAGATTTTCCGGCACGGGAAATTCAAATCTGCTGTAGAACCATTCATGTCTGATACCATGAGTGAGGCCAACAGACACCAGATACTTACTTATACCACAAGTATCTGGGACAACATGCTGGAAGAGATTACAGACACCAGGGGCATCAGCAAGACCGAACTTGATTCCATTGCAAGCAAGCTTATGCTTTCGGATGCCAGGTCTGCAATGGAGCTCGGATTTGTCGATGACCTGAAATATAAGGATGAAATCCTTAACATCATCAATGATAAAACCGGTGAAGAGCCGGATGAAGACATTAATTTCATTACCATGGGGAAATACAAAGAAACCCCGGTTAAATTGAAAAAGAAACATGAATCAACAAATGAAATTGCTGTCATCTTTGCCCAGGGCAATATTGTAATGGACAAAGGGGATGAAAAAAATATTGGGGGCGAGCGATATGCTGAAGCCGTGCGTAAAGCGAGACAAGATGAAGATGTAAAAGCCATCGTTTTAAGGGTTAATTCACCCGGTGGCAGTGGCCTGGCATCAGAAATTATATGGCGGGAACTTACCCTTGCCAAAAAAGATAAACCGGTTGTGGTAAGTATGGGAAACACGGCGGCATCCGGTGGTTATTATATCGCCTGCAATGCTGACCATATATATGCACAACCAACAACCATCACAGGTTCTATTGGTGTGTTCGGGCTTATGTTTTCCGCTGAAGAACTGTTAACTGAAAAAATCGGTATCAATGTTGAAGTTGTCAACACAAATGACCATGCTGATATGGGGAATATTGCCCGCAGTTTTGATGAACGGGAATCTGCATACATGCAAAACATGGTGGAAGATTTTTATGATACATTTATTACCCGTGTGGCCGAAGGTAGAGATTTGACAAAATCCGAAGTGGATGAAATCGGCCAGGGTAGAGTGTGGACAGGTGAAAATGCACTTGAAAAAGGCCTCGTGGATGAAATGGGTGGCCTCGAAAATGCCGTTGAAAAAGCTGCCGAACTGGCTGAGCTTGAAAAATATAGAATTCAGGAATATCCCAAAGTAAAGGATTTTATGGATCAATTCCTCAGTGAATTTAAATTTCAGACAAACCTGGCGTTTATAAAAAATATACCCGGCATTAACAACAAAACCATTAACCGCATTAAAACATTTAAAGAGCTTGATGAAGGTGTACAGGCACGAATGCCTATGGATGTGGAATTTGAATAAAACCCCAAAACTGTGTGAAACAAAAGCCGGTATGTATTAATGCCGGCTTTTTATTTTTAATTGATTGCTGTTTAAAATTTCAATTAAATCAGAAATACAGCCTCAATCTGGTAATAAAATCCTTAGCACTTTTGCGTGAAACAACCCTGTGTCTTAGCGCCTCTGCGTGAAACAACTCTGCGTCTTTGCGTCTTTGCGTGAAATCACCTCTGCGTCTTTGCGTCTTTGCGTGAAAATACCTCTGCGTCTCTGCGCCTCTGCGTGAAACAAACCTTTGCGTCTCTGCGCCTCTGCGTGAAACAACTCTGCGTCTTTGCGTCTTTGCGTGAAATATCTTTGCGCCTCTGCGTGAAACACATCTCTGCGCCTTTGCGTCTTTGCGTGAAATCACCTTTGCATCTCTGCGCCTCTGCGTGAAACC
>JBNJGX010000071.1:0-2534 GCA_051748025.1 Bacteroidota bacterium | reverse complement strand
TGCGCCTCTGCGTGAAATATCTTTGCGCCTCTGCGTGAAACACATCTCTGCGCCTTTGCGTCTTTGCGTGAAATATCTTTGCGTGTACCTAACCTGGTCACCCACCACTCACCAATTAAAAAGAATAACTAATCCCTGCCATCACGTGAAAGCCATATACCGGGTATTGATTCCAGATTTCATAATTCTGGCCGGCAAGGTTATTCAGTTCAAGTTTAGCATTGAGACGTTGGCTGAGGATATATTCAGCCTTCAGATTGACATCAATGGCCGGATCGAGTTTTTCAGAAACATGTGGATCGGCAGGTGAACCACCCGGCACCAAAGCATACCGGTCAATCAACACAAAAGCATCAGCACTGACATACAGTTCAGGCATTATCCGCATACGGGCATAAAGGCCTGATTTAAATGACGGCACATGCCATGGATGCTCAATATCCGGCAGATAAGTAAACAGGTTGTATTTTCCATGTACCCGCAAATTGAAATTTTGCCCGAAATCAAAATTCAGTTCACCGTAAGCTTTGAACAATTCCACATCAGAATATGTCACGGTAAACCTGTTCCTCAAAGAAGTCCCATAATCATTGACAAAAAAGTGTTGATTGTCGGATTTAACATATTGTCCATTGAGATTGAACTGTACCGCATCAGTTATTCTGCCTTTAAATCCCACGGTCACGTGTTGTTTAATGTTGGCCTCGGAAATCTTCAGCGCATCATTCATAAAGGGATTGATAAGGCTGATCTCTTTGGTGCTGTATTCCTCAAGATTTCCGGTAAATGAGGCATAAGGCAGAATAATATCTGCAATGTTATGCTCTATATGAATATCAGGGTAAAAATGGTAAGAAATAGAATCATCAACAAACCGTGATTTGCCCCTGAGGCCCAGTTTCGCTTTAAAATTTTCGGTATGGTGGGCAAGATACGGACTCAAACTAATATACATGGGAGATGCATTAAGATAATTGGCCGGCATAATGACCAATGCTGCATCAGCACCAACACGTTCTTTTTTGATTTTTTTGTTGAGGTTCAGGTTAAAGTCCAGATAATGTTCCTGGTTCTGCTTTGCATCAAACCAGAAATCATAATTCAGACCTATATCATAATTCATCTTTTTTACGTTGTTAAAACGTGATGCAGTCCTTGTTTTTACTGAAACAATATTGTATCGCTGGTATTGTTCATCACTGATAAAATCTGATCTGAAACCAGGACCAGATTTTTTGTCTTCGGGGTTATATCCATAGAAAAAATGCTGGTTACTCCGAAAATCAACACTGCCTGACAAGGTGGCATGTGGAAACATGCGTTTGGCAAAAGCGCCTATCATGTTTTTATTATACCCGGCATAAACTTTTTTAATCATATTTTCAAGTCTGCCATGGCCGGAGCGATGTGAGCCATTGATGCCCCAGTTAAGGTTATGTTTACGGGTATTGTTGTAATGAATATCTGCGTTGAGCATTAGTTTACTACCAAGCATCAACCGGGCATATCCATTATCAAGCTTATCTTCTTGTTTATCTTCAAGTCTTGCCGCTTTCAGGGGATCTGGTTTATAATCGCCGGATTGCCGTTTGCTGAAAATGTCATAATCAAATTCCGGGTTGACATCAAAAGTGTCTTTTACTTCTGGCAATTTTTCTATCCTTGTGGCATCAGAGATTACTGGGGTATATTCAGTTAATACCGTTACCTGTTGATCTGTGATATCCCCGTCATCTTCCTCATCCTGCCCCATGGCAAAATGGGAAGTCATGCACAGAAATACCAGCAGTAATCCGGGTATAATTAGTGCATCTAAGAAAACACCAGCTTTTTTTATTGACGTTTTCTTATAGCCACTAATTAAAGATTTATTCATCTTCTTTGGTATTTTCGTTATCAGTGTTCTCATTATCTTCATGATCTTCGGGTATTTGGGGTTCAGTGTCGGTATTCTGGTTTTGCATACTATCCGTTGGCTCTGTCCGGATCAAACGGCTCTTCTCCTGGTTGTCATCAGCTTCTTCCAGCTCTTTAATTTCATTGAGTTTGTCCTGGGCTTCCAGTTTTATCCCATCACTTTCATTGGTATAATTGTCTATCAAAGATTGCAGGATATGCCTTGCCTGAAAATATGCTTCCTGCCCGGTATAAATGTCTGACAACAACAGAAAGCTTTTTGCCAGCCAATAACGGTGTGGGCTGTTGTCATTTGAAAATTCTATGACAATATTTTCAGCGATACTGTCACGTTCAAGTTCATGATTGATGAGGGCCACATAATACCTGGCTTCTCCCCCTTCATAACTGGTAACATCCTGGCTGAGTTTTTTATATGAACTGAGGGCAAGCTCGTAACGGTCTGTCTGAAAATAGGCTTTTGCAAGCTTGTGTTGTGCTTCTCTTTCCTGAGCCTCCTTAATGCGTTCGGTATTAAGGGCATCCTGTGCTGCCGTTATAACTTTATCATAATCTTCCTGGTGGTATGCAGCCCTCATCATTCTCAGCCTCGCAAAAAGAATATTTTCTTTCTTTTC
>JBNJGX010000070.1:0-9808 GCA_051748025.1 Bacteroidota bacterium | reverse complement strand
ATTTAACAATAAGTATTATGCCGAATGATTAGCATGTTAAGAAAATTTCATTTTCTGTTACATGCTAACATTTCGGTGTCGGGATTCCGGAAGGAAATGCTTTGGGGAACCCACAGAAAAAATGGATTTGGCGAAGCTTGTCCCTGTCTGCCGACAGGCAGGCGGCGTAACGCAGTGGAGACGGAACTTTCTTTGCTTCTTTCTTTTTTGGTAAAAAAGAAAGAAGAATTATAAATTACATTAAAAATGAGCTAAGCATGACCAAAATTCCAAATCTTTAATTCATAACTGCTTGAATATCAATATGGTATTTTTTTGCATCATTGTGGTACAAAAATATGAAGTTGGGTTTTCCTGTCTCGTTGGTTCACGACTGCCTTCAGGCAAGTTACCAGCCCAGGTCAGGCAGAGCTTGCCCGGCGCCTGCCTGCCGGCAGGCAGGATAGACGGGTTTGGAATTTTTTAAATATTTTTATAAATTAAAACGCATATTCCAGTCTGAATTTTACAGCTACATTGTCTTTAAATGCCTGAGCGCTGCCCGGCCCGTAATGATAATATACCCCTGCCCCATATTTAAAAAACGACTGACGCAATAAGGCGTTAAATTGAAGGCCTGATTCGATGTATCCGTCTGATGGTGGGGATGCTGGTTTGTAGCCGGTATTATATGGAAACAACTGGGGATGGGTAAAGTCATAATCCCCGATACATGCCCTGGTGACAGCAGCAAATTCAGGTTTCCAATTTTTGATGCTGAAAAGTAAACTACCGATGTCATATTTAAAAAATACGGCTGCAAAACGATCGGCAATAAAATCATGGGGACGCATGGTAGCAAAACTTTTATCAGCATCCAGCCAGACACCGGTTCCGGGCATATAAAAATTTTGCAGGTAATTATCGCCTTCACCAATGACATAACCACCGTCAATACTTAAATGAAAACTGCCTGCCCACCTGGTTTTAAAAGTCTGTTCGATCCTTGAATCAAGGCGCCAGTAATCAGGTCCGGATGCTGCTTTGTATGGCAGGCCTTTGCGGATATTAAAATAAATTTCAGGATACTTGCTGCCCAAACCGATAACATTGCCTTCCGGTGTTCGCAAAATGTTTTCCTTTATCACCCAATGTAATTCCAGACCTGCCTGCCACTCTTTGACATCAGAAATAAACTCCCTGTGGAAAAAACGATAATTGTTTGTCACATCAATTTGATTATAATCAAGATATGCCTTTGCATAAAACCCCCTGAAAGGATTGGTTTTTACAGATGCTGTCCAGGTATTGTAATAATCCATTTCCCTGATAAACAAAGTCCTGAAACTTTCTGTACTGAACAATCGCTGCTCATAGCCAATCTGGTTTGAAGGCCGTACATCATATGAATAACCAACATCAAAAATAAGCTGATTGTTTTTTAATGGACGCAGGGCAATTCCTCCCCCATATTTGAATTCTTCATCACGAAATCCATAAGCAGCAAAACTGTGCAGCCTGAAATATTCAGACAAACGGTTATTGGTTTCCAGCCCCAGCCCCAGCCGGTATCCTTCAAATTCATTGTACCATAACAAATCATTCAGCCTGATGTTGAAAATTTTCCATGGGATAGCACCTGTGGCAATAATTTCTATGCTTTCCACCAGGCGGTCAAAATTATTTGCTTCGCCAACTGAATCAATCAGGCGGTATGTTTCCTTTTCTTTCGGGTTCAGGGGTGTTTGCCGGTAATCTTGCCACCACGATGTATCACGCTTAGCAGATTTTTTATCATATTCAATTTTTGTCCCGCCCCTTATTTTTTCATCTGTTGGGGTATTAATGTCAATATCACGGATGTAAGTTTTCCCTGTCCCTATCATTGGCATCCTGTTGCTGCTTGCTGTATCGCTTCCTATTGATATGCTTTCGGCATTGCCCCGGGCAAACTTAAATATAAAATCGGTGTTGAGTTGTACAGGAAACCAGTGCTGCCCGTCAACCTTTTCATATTTTTGTTGAATTTTAATGTCAAACATCCCGCCCTTTTCATAGGGTTCAGCGCTGACATTTTCAATGGCCCAATCATCAGAGGTGATTGTAATAAAACCTTCAAGGCCTTTAAAGTTTGTATTTTTCCGTGGACGAAAGGAAATAACAAAACTCGTATCTCCTGTTTGGCTAAAGAGGCTGTCGCGAAGCAGGAAAAAATATTTTTCATGACAATTATCGCACAGGGGGGAAATAAATTTCTGGCCGCCTACATCTATGCTTTGCCGGTAAAACGAAAAAGACTGAAACTGAGAGGCCATATAAGTAAAGAAAGGCTTTTTCAGACCTGACATACGGCTGGCAAGTATTTCTTCAGACTCTTTATCTGGATATTCAAAAGTTTTCTCTGTCACTGATTCCATCAAAAACAGGTGTTTTTCATTCAAAAACTTAACAGTTTTGGCAATGCTTGAAGTATCGGAAATTTGTCCTGTTGTGTCTTTTTCAACAAGGTCACGGAGGCTGTCAACTTCCATGGTAATAAAAAATTTGCTGTATGATGTGTATGCATATGAATCCAGATTATGGGGCGCATGTTTGTCCCGCATGCCAATGGCCCCTTTGATAATGCGGTGTGCAGGATTTTCACCGGGTAATACCATTACTTCATTAAGTGAATATGCTTTCGGCTTAAGCGATATTTCTATGAACTTTTTATTTCCGGGAATTTTTACATGTTTTTTTTCATAGCCCACAAAGCTGCATTTCAGAAACTGCGGGTTATTTTCGGCAGGAATATTGAAATAACCATCAAGGTCGGTAGTGGTACCTTGTCTTTCATCATTATAAATAACATTGACAAAAGCAAGGGGTTTGCCGGTTTCTGCATCGGTAATGCGGCCCTTCAATGCATCCTGTGCCAGGGTAATTACCGGGAATAACAAAAATACGAGTAATACCAGTTTATGTTTATGTTTATTTAAATTTCCCACTTTTCAGCATATTTATTTCGTTTTGATTCAGCAGCCTGTATTTGCCTCTTGGCAGGTTCTTTTTTGTCAGGCCGGCAAAATATACCCGGTCCAGTTTTTTCACTTTATATCCAAGATGCTCAAAAATCCGTCGTACAATACGGTTTTTGCCCGAATGTATCTCTATGCCAACATTCATTTTAGAATCATCCACATAAGCCAGTGCATCAGCTTTTATGAAACCATCTTCAAGTTCAAATCCCTTGCTTATGGATGCCATATCCTTCTGTGTAACCGGTTTATCCAGCTTAACATCGTATATTTTTTTCTTGTTATATTTTGGATGTAAAAGGCGCTGTGTCAGGTCACCATCATTGGTAAGCAGCAACAGGCCAGTGGTATTCCTGTCAAGCCGCCCGACCGGATACACCCGTTCGCTGACAGCGTGCTTAATGATATCAAATACCGTGCGCCTGCCTTCGGGATCATCCAGGGTGGTAACAACGTCCTTGGGCTTATTCAGTAAAATATAAACATTGTTTTCTCCCTGTATTATCTGGTTTTTAAATTCAACCTTTGCGTTGACAGGTATTTTTGCTCCCATTTGTTTAACAACACTGCCGTTAACCTTAATATGTCCTGCCGCTATGTGTTCATCAGCCTCACGCCGGGAACACACACCTGCATTGGATAAATATTTATTCAGGCGGATCAATGCCGGTGAATCTGATCTTATTTTTTGTTTTTTCATAAATCACAAATTTTGTGCAAACGAGGGCAGAGACAAGCCGCTGTCCTGAGCCCCGAAACAAGTCCCCGAAACAAGTTCGGGACAGGTCGGGACAGGCTCTGCCGAAGGGTTGCTTGTGCTATGCCGAGTGCAGCCAAAATTATGCAAATCTACGTAAAATCATTAATTTTAATGGGTGTTTTTTTAGAAACTCTCCAGGATATAGAAAACGGTTGAAATACTAAGAGAAAACCATTAATAAAAAAATTGTACTCATTCACTGACAGATCAATATAAATATCCATGTTTACTTTTAATACCAGAGTTTTTATTGCTCATGTCCTATACTCTATAAGGTTTTGATGTACATATTTTTATTTTTGAGCTTGTTATTTAATTTTTTTCGTATTTTTATTGCATGAATTATTATTATTTAAAAACGATTTAACCAAAAATCATAAACTATGAAAACAAAAATTTTTATTCTGGCTTTACTTGTAACCTTATCCGGCCTGATAATGGCCCAACCTGCTTTTAACCTTATTGGTGATCCGCTTCTGGAGGGGAGTGACATTGAAGATATTGTATATGATGCGAACCAGGGATTGGGGTTTGTTACCAATGGGCATGATGTATTTACCACTACTGACGGTGAGAACTGGCAGTTTTCTGAGAACTCACCAATTATTGGTCGTAACTTTGTTGACGACCTTGTGTTATTGGATGGGCGATTTTTCATGATTGCTTCAGGTGATTTATTTGAATATAACACTGTGGACGAAGCATGGGAAATGCAAACCGGTATTGACAATGCTTTTATTAACTGCCTTGACGTTGTTGACGGGAAACTATTTGCCATTGCAACCAATTACAGTAATGAAACTTACATTTTTACATCAGATGACTATGGTGTGAACTGGACAGAAAGGGCTTTACTGGCATCCCCCAGTGTCTGGTTTGATATCAATGATGATACCGGAAAATACCTGCTGTTTGCTAATGAAGACAGTGTATGCTATACCAGCGATGGTGATAATATAACAAGCATTGATTTTACGGTTCCTGGTGGAATAAGTAACGGACATAATGCTTTATACAGCCTGACTGCTGAAGACAGTACAGATTATTTTTATTATCTGGCATCTGATGCCATGTATAGATATGATGCTTCAGATGAATCATGGTCGGCAATTACACAAAATACTGTATCAGATGTTATAATGTTATCGGATATGGCAGCTTGTGATTCTATGCTGTATGTGGGGGTTGTTTCACTTTCTGGTTTAAATTTAAGTGTTGACCTGATTGCCAGTTATGATCATGGTGAAACATGGACACAATTAACTGATCATGGTATGGGAACACTGCCTTTTATTTCAAAAATATACCAGTATGCACCAGAAGGTTTTATGGCCGGCACATTCATGTATCATCTGTATAAATCTTCGGATGGGGAGGAATTTTTACCTGCCGACAATGCCCTGTATTGTAAAAGGTACCCGCTTGCCGTTAATGATAATGTGGTTTTAAATGGAACGGAAAATACCGGCATGGTTCGTTCTGCTGATCTTTTATCATGGGCATTATCCAATAACGGATTACCTTCTTTGGTTGATGATATTACCTGGATTGTGGATCTTATTGAACATAACGGGCTTATTTATGCATCTGTTGTTACAGACCCAACCACAAATGAATGTGCCTTATTTAAAAGCACAGACAATGGACAATCGTGGGACGAAGTATCAGCACATACCAGTACTGATATCTTTTTCTTTGGCGGAAATGACGAACAATATTTTTATGTGGTCATTGAAACCGATACCGGCAGGGAATATATCGGTTACAATACCGATGTCAGCTCATCCAATGATTTAACGAGTTCTGTTAATGACTTGAATCCGGAAAAAGTAAATGGCGTTACAGGTATTGATACCTATACATATTTATTTATGGAAACAGCTTCTGACAGCACGGTCATTTATTATTCCGGTGACCATGGTTTGGACTGGACAGAAACTGATTTGGATGAAACAAATCTGGAATTTTGCATATCTGAAATATATACCAATTATCAGGGAAAAACCGCTACCATGTTTGATGATGACGGTTTACCAGTAGTTTTACTGTATGATAATGTTAATGATGAAAACGTACTGTATAAATTAAATTCAGCAATGACCACCTGGGAAGAGTTGCCTGCCACAGGGTTACCTAATGGAACAAAAACAGCACTGGCATTAAATTCAGATGTAACAGGACATGAAAATATTATTGTTTGCTCTGAGGGGGTATATACAAGCAGTGATATGGAAAATTGGGAACAGTATGGCAGCGGATTTCGTAATGGCATTGCTATTATTAATGCCGGCATAATGGATACTGAGTTGGTATTGGGGACTGAAGGCTCAGGTATCTGGTCAATTGAACTTATCCCAACAAGTACTGATCAGCCCAATATTTCTGACATAAAAGTTTATCCCAACCCGGCTACAGAATCCTGGCACCTAAAATTTCCTGACAAGAGATCGCGTGTACTTCGTTTGAATGATATTAACGGACGGCTTATTAATACATATCATGTTGAAGGCATGCAATTTACAATCCCTGTTAATGATCTCAATAATGCTGTGTATCTACTTCAAATTGAAAGTAAAAATCACAAACACCAAATGAAACTGTTGAAACAATAAGTGATAGGAACTACATTTTTTCCAAGATACTGCTTGGAAAAAAAGCCGCCTTACTTCGATGCTTCGCCGCAGCACATCGCTTAGCTCACTACAGCGCAACACGGTGCAGCACAAGTGGGGCGGAAAAATGTAAGTTCAGAATTATTTATTTTGGGTTTTTAGTCGCGATTACAAGTCCTGAAAAAACAGTCTTCAGGCTGCATGTTTACAGTCACTTTTACTTCTTCGGGAAAGTAATTCTTAACTTTTAAAAAAAAAATTACCGTCTTATCACCTTGTTAAATAGCTTACTACAAATTAAATGTCACAGAACATAAAAATATTTGAGATTTTTTTTTACTTTTGGGTGATATTTTACATAACACATTAAATCATTAATATTATGGCTAAATTTAAAGGAGCAATTGTTGTTGACACAGAGCACTGCAAAGGGTGCAGCGTATGTATCCCGGCGTGTCCAACAGATGTTATTTCACTGGCGAAAGCCGTTAATTCAAAAGGATATAATTATGCTGAGATGGCCAAACCCGATGAATGTATCGGCTGTGCAAACTGTGCCATTGTTTGTCCGGATGGCGTTATTTCAGTGTATAAATTAAAAGTTGCATAATTAAAATTCCCATTACAATGGATAAAGAACTTAGATTAATGAAAGGCAACGAAGCAATTGCAGAAGCAGCAATTCGCGACGGCGCCGATGCTTATTTTGGTTATCCTATCACGCCACAATCTGAGGTTATAGAACACCTGATGACAGAAAAACCTCATGAAAGAACCGGCATGGTAGTATTACAAGCAGAGAGTGAAGTGGCTGCCATCAATATGATATACGGAGCAGCCGGAGCAGGCCGGAAAGTCATGACATCCTCATCAAGCCCGGGAATCAGCCTGAAACAAGAAGGCATTTCCTATATTGCAGGCGCAGAATTACCGGCCTTAGTTGCAAATATTGTCAGAGGTGGGCCAGGCCTGGGGACAATTCAACCCGGGCAAGGTGATTACTTTCAGGCAACCAAAGGTGGCGGTCATGGTGACTACAGGCTTATTGTCCTGGCACCGGCTTCGGTACAGGAAATGTATGATTTTGTAGAACTTGGTTTTAAACTTGCCTTTAAGTACAGGAATCCTGTAATGATATTATCCGATGGTGTCATTGGCCAGATGATGGAAAAAGTTGAGATGAGCCCGCAAAAACAACGCAGAAGCCAGGAAGAAATTATCAAGAAATGTCCGTGGGCTACTACAGGTAAACCTGAAAGCAGGGAAAGAAACATAATCACTTCCCTGGAGCTTGATCCATACAAAATGGAAACTTTCAATTTAAAACTCATTGACAAATACAACAAAATCAAGGAAAACGAAGTAAGGTACGAAACCATTGATTGTGATGATGCCGATTATATCCTTGTGGCTTATGGTTCTGCATCACGTATATCCCAGGCAGCAGTTAAACTTGGGCGGGAAAAAGGCATTAAAGTTGGATTGCTGCGCC
This sequence comes from Bacteroidota bacterium, assembly GCA_051748025.1. GTDB lineage: Bacteria > Bacteroidota > Bacteroidia > Bacteroidales > ML635J-15 > JAQIBY01. Next base: position 1,948 of record JBNJGX010000070.1, on the reverse strand, counting down.
CCATTACACTTTTCCCTTTCCCAACCAAACAAATACAAGAGCTCATTCCTGAAACCAAAGGATTTTTATCTGTAGAGATGAGCTCCGGACAAATGGTTGAAGATATTAAACTTGCTGTTAATGGTGAACGCCCCGTTGAACATTTTGGGCGGCTCGGTGGTGTTATACCAACAGCAGAAGAAGTAATCAATGCCCTCGAACAAAAAATAATAGGAGGTTAATCATGGCTGATATGAAATTAGATGACATCATAAAAAAAGAAAACCTTGTTTACGAAAAATCCAGGGTAATGACGGACACCCCGCTTCATTATTGTCCGGGGTGCGGGCATGGCACAACTCACAGGCTTATAGCCGAAGTCATAAATGAACTAAACATTCAGGATAAAACCATTGGCGTTGCCCCTGTGGGATGTTCTGTGCTAATGTATAATTACCTTGACGTGGACATGCAGGAAGCAGCTCACGGACGTGCACCTGCTCTTGCCACCGGTTTAAAACGCACAATGCCAGATAAATTTATCTTTACTTATCAGGGTGACGGTGATCTGGCTGCCATTGGTACGGCAGAAACCATCCATGCATGCAACCGCGGTGAAAACATTACCATTGTTTTTGTCAACAACGGTATTTATGGTATGACCGGGGGACAAATGGCACCAACGACACTGGAAAACATGAAATCATCAACATCGCCGTATGGCAGGGTAACTCAAATGATGGGAAATCCCATTAAAATGACTGAACTAATTGCTGAACTTGCCGGCACCCATTACGTTACGCGCCAGGCTGTACATACTCCCAGGCATGTCAGAAAAACCAAAAAAGCCCTGAAAAAAGCATTTGAAAATCAAAAGCTCAATAAAGGCACTTCTTTTGTTGAGGTTGTTTCAAATTGCAATTCAGGCTGGAAAATGGCACCACTGGATGCCAACAAATGGCTCGAAGATAACATGTTGCCTTTTTATCCCCTTGGCGATATAAAAACAGAAGGTGAATTAGTAAAAAAATAAAATTTTAACAATATGACTGAAGAAATCATCATAGCAGGTTTTGGCGGACAAGGTGTTTTATCTATGGGTAAAATACTTGCCTACTCAGGCCTGATGCAGGGACAGGAAGTTTCCTGGATGCCCTCATACGGACCCGAAATGCGCGGCGGAACATCAAACGTAACCGTCGTTATCAGCGACGAACGTATCAGCACCCCCATTTTAACATCATTTGATACGGCTATTATTCTCAACCAGCCATCACTTGATAAGTTTGAATCAAAAGTCAAACCGGGCGGTATAATTTTGTATGATCCCAATGGCATTACCAGGCCACCGGAAAGAAAAGATGTTAATGTTTACAGGGTTAAAGGTACAGCAGCCGCAGCCGAATTGGGCAATCCCAAAACGTTCAATATGATTGTGCTGGGCGCATACCTGAAGCTAAAACCAATCGTTAAGCTCGATAATGTGATGGAGGGCCTTAAAAAATCACTGCCACCAAGACATCATAAGCTCATACCGCTTAACGAAAAAGCCATAAAACACGGACTCGGTATTTTGGAAGAGATCCAAACCGTATAAACCAAAAAAAACCGTCTCAAAAAGGCGGTTTTTTTCTATCACCATACTGTATGATAAATTTCCGGACTTTCACACTGGATAACGGTCTGAGGTTAATTGTCCACGAGGATAAATCCACACCACTTGTTTGTGTGAATGTCCTGTATAAAACAGGCGCAAAACACGAATCCCCTGAACTTACAGGCATGGCTCATTTATTTGAACACCTGATGTTTTCAGGGTCTGAACATGCCCCTAATTTTGACAGGATCCTCGAAGAAGCCGGTGGCGAAAACAACGCCTTCACCAACAATGACTTTACCAATTACTACGATATCCTTCCGGCTGAAAACCTGGAAACCGCATTGTTTCTTGAGGCTGACAGAATGCAAT
>JBNJGX010000069.1:0-9895 GCA_051748025.1 Bacteroidota bacterium | reverse complement strand
TGATTCTTACCACGATGGATGAAATGAAGATCGCCGGAGCCTCCATTTCACTCATTCACAACGGAGAACTTTTATTAAATAAAGGTTATGGATATGCCGATATTGAGGAAGACAGGAAGGTTGATCCAGACCGCACCCTCTTCAGGCTTGGTTCCATCTCAAAACTTTTCACCTGGATCGCCGTGTTACAACAGGTAGAACAGGGATCACTCAACCTGGACGCGGACATCAACCAGTACCTCACCTCATTCAGTATCCCCGAAACTTATGAGGAACCTGTCACATTGCGCAGCCTGATGTCGCATACCCCCGGTTTTGAGGATGTACTGCTTCACCTTTTTCTTCGGGAGGGGGACCCGGTTCCCCCGCTGGAAGAACAATTCAGCGAAAAATTGCCGCGCCGCATCATGCCCCCCCTCCGTGAAGCTGCTTACAGCAACCATGGGGCAGGGCTTGCCCAGCTCCTGGTGGAAAAAGCAAGCGGGATGCCTTTTGAAGAATATGCAGCATCCTATATTTTCACTCCTTTGCATCAATATGCACACATCTGAATTTTCGATGGTTTTAACCGATCGCATGACCGAATAAAACTCCAGATCTTCGTGCACTTTATCCTTGCGCCGCAAGCCTGCAGTATCAATCAACGCAAAATCGAAGCCAAATTTGTTGTAATTGATATTCACTGCATCACGCGTGGTCCCGGGAATTTCTGTTACCAGCGTGCGTTCTTCCCCCACCAGGGTATTAATGAATGATGATTTTCCGACATTGGGCCTGCCTATGACAGCAAAATGGGGTATTTCTTCGGCGTATTTTTGTGTTTCCTCAGCCACCGGCAATAATTCTGTTACCACATCCAGCAAATCCCCTGTCCCGCTACCATTGATTGACGATACAGCAACGGGTTCTCCCAGCCCCAGGTTGTAAAATTCATACACATCATTGTGGCGTACATTGTTATCAACTTTATTAACAGCAATTACCACCTTTTGCTTTGATTTTCTCAACATAGCAGCTACCTGATCATCCAGTGCAGTGATACCTGTTTCAACATCAAGCATAAAAATGAGCACATCAGCTTCCTCTATGGCTACTCTAACTTGTTTCTTGGTTTCTTCTTCAAACACATTGTCAGGATTTTCTACATAGCCACCGGTATCAATCACTGAAAATGTACGTCCATTCCACACACATTCACCGTAAATTCTGTCTCTTGTCACCCCACTCAGATCATCCACAATAGCAGTTCTCCTCTCTGTGAGACGGTTAAATAAAGTGGATTTACCCACATTTGGCCTTCCTATAATGGCAACAACTGAAGTACTCATATATTTTTAATTTTTCGTATTATGCAATTTGTAACTAATCAGTAAAATTGGTTAATATTAATAGGTTTTAGGAGTTAGGTGTTAGGATTTAGGAGAAAAACTTTTCCTAAATCCTAACACCTAAAACCTAACCCCTAAAACCTCTCATTTCGGTTTGGTGACTCATAAGTAATCGATTTTAACTATTATTAACATTTATTATCTGTTATTTACAGAAACCTTTATGATTGATTATTTACTCCAATTTCAAACTACAAAGTTATTATATTTTACCTCTAATCATTGATAACCAAATTGTCTGAGTGTTGAATCATCATCACGCCAGTCTTTTTTCACCTTGACATACAACCCCAGGTACACCTGTTTGCCAAAAAATGCTTCGGTATCTTTTCTGGCATATTGTCCTGTTTTTTTCAATGCCGCTCCTTTGTGACCGATAATGATACCTTTCTGTGAATTGCGGGCAACAAATATAGTGGCTTCGATGCGGATGATGTTTTCATCTTCTTTAAAAGAATCTACCACCACTTCAACTGAATATGGTATTTCCTGCCGGTATTTAATCAGGATTTTTTCCCGAATGATCTCGGACACAATAAACCGTTCGGTTTTATCAGTGAGTTGGTCTTTGGGAAAAAACGGCGGATTTTCGGGTAACCGGTCAAGGATTTCCAGCAACAGCCGCTCCAGGTTATGTTCCTTTAATGCCGACATGGGAATAATTTCCGCATCCGGAATAACTTTTTTCCAGCTCTGCATCAGGTCAGTAACTTCTTCCTGATTACTGAGATCAATTTTATTTACCACAATAAGAACAGGCACTATTGCCTCTTTAAGGCGATTTACATAGTCCTCATTTTTCATAAATTTCTCTACCACATCGGTCACATAAACAATGACATCGGCATCTTCAAAAGCATTTCCCACGAAGGACATCATATTTTCCTGCAGGCGATAAGCCGGTTTGATGATACCTGGGGTATCTGAATACACAATTTGAAAATCATCACCATTAACAATCCCAAGGATGCGGTGCCTGGTTGTTTGGGTTTTTGATGTAATGATGGAAATTTTTTCCCCTACCATCTTATTCATGATGGTGGATTTCCCAACATTGGTATTTCCGATGATATTAACAAATCCCGATTTATGACCCATGGCAATATATTTTGCTGCAAAGATAGCGAAAACAAGTATATTTAGGCAAAACTGTATGAATACCTGTTAAATATTCTTTCCAGTACAAGAATCAATTAAAAAAACATGTGTATTTTTACTTAAAAGCTGCCTCTGACAAGCCCTCTTGATCAAGCCGCAGTTTATCAAAATATGCCGGCACTTTTTTGCCTGTAAGTTTATCCACGTACAATTTAGCGAGATACTGGCTCAGCATAAATCCATGACCGCGCATGCCAATAAACAATCCCCTTTCAGGATCAATGACATACCGTGGTTCAACATAATAACCACCCCAGACAGCCTGAAAACCGACACTTGATAATTCGGGGACCCAATCAATAAACACTTCAGAGACAATGTTCATAAATTCTTTCGTATTAATCTTCAGGTTTTTATCACTTTCCTGGGGATCAACAGCAGGGGATGCACATCCAATAACCTGCCCGGTTTCTCCCAATTGTTGCCCATAAACGGCCGAAAACCCTTTATAATTCCGGCGGTCTATCATCATGGATAAAGGCTTACCATCAATACCCATATAAGGCAAGCGCCTTGTGATAAATGCCTGGTGCCTTACAGGATAAAGACCTGTAAATATATTGAGTTTTCTGGCAAATTTCTCGGCTTCATGTCCGAGTGCATTGACAAAATGTTCAGTTTCATACTCAATATAACTGCCGTCATGTAATTGCACCAGAGCCATGGTGTTTTCCCCTTTTTTGTACAGATCGATCAATTGGCAATCTTCACGGATACTACCACCAGCACGGATACCCAAATGACGAATAACATCCAGGGTTTTACCCGGCGTTGCCTGCCAGCAATCATGCGTAATTAAAGCTGCTTTATAAATGTTAAGATTTGGATTAAAATGCGGAGAAATTCGGTTTGTAAAATCTTTGGGATCAATTATTTCAGCATTACTCCAGGCACGTTGAGCATCCAACTCACGGTAGGTGGCATCATCATGTGCAAAGTTGATATAATTGATATCCCGGTAATCAATATTGCCTTTCTTTTGCAGATCTTCAAAAATATGTTTGTTATTTAAGGCAATTTCAGCCAGTGCAGGCAATGAAAAAGCAGGACGCCCACCGGCAATATTCCTCCAGGAAGACCCCCGGCCTTTATTGATCAACACAGGTTCAAGTCCGGCTTCAGACATATAACGAAACAATGCTGCCCCGGCCATTCCGCCTCCGGCAACCAGGCATTTTACCTTAATGCGTTTTGTTTTTTTATCTGACACATTGGGATAAATCCGCTCATCAGGTGAATGCGGATACATTTCTGCCATGGTGAGTTGATTTGACATGGGAGCACGCGGTGTGGCTTCACCAGTAATTTCAATCCCATAAGGACCTATCATCTGGCGTAACCGTTTAACACAACGTGTTCCACGGCATGACCCCATTCCCAGGCGTGTGGTATGCTTAATTTCATCAATTGACATAAATTCTCTGTCACCAATCACATCCAAAACCTGCTGTAAGGACACATCCTCACAATGACACACAAAAGTTTCGGCCGGGTCGCGGTCTTGTCCGTTTTTAATGTTAACCTGCTCAGGATACTGGTCTTTTACAATAAAACCCCGGGCATCCATCAATGCTTCGCCGTGAAGGTTGTGCGATTTTACGCGTGCAACATTTGTTTTATTGGGTTTTTCCAAAATTTTTTCAATAACGCCTTCGCCAATTTTCTCTCCCTGATTGTTAACAATAAAAACATCTTTTCCGGCTTCTGCTTCATATTCAATTGGCAAAAACAGCCAGTCTTTTTTCAGGTTGTAACCAAAAATCGCCAGGCCGGGACACAGATTGATACATTTCATACAACCTGTACACTTATCGTAATCAATGTGGGGCGCTGTACTGGTGGATGATTTTGTAATTGCGCCAAAAGGACAGGCAAAAGCACATGGGTTACAAGCAAATCCATGCAGACAATCAATCAAAACAAAAGGCCTTTCCCATGCACGTTCCGGTGACGGTTTTAATGGTTCATCCAGTACGCGTACAGGTTCTTGCTGGGAATCAATGTACTCTTTTGATATTTGCAGGAATTTATTGTGATCATACCTGAGTTTCAGGTTATCAATAATTTCATAGGCGGCCTGTTTTCCGCGCAATACAGCACTGGTGCCTTCACCAATACGCAGTGCATCACCAACCGTTTGAATATCGCGGCCAAATATTTCTTCGCCTTTGTCTTTCAACTGATCATCAGAAACAAGGCCGGTACAAACATTAATGGCATCAATGCCATGTATTATTTTCTCGGTACCAGGTATTGGTTTAAAGTTTTCAGCCTCTGCAATAACAGCCCCTTTGATGCCGGTATAATCATCATTCGGGATGGCTTTTAACAGGGTGTGACCTGTAATAACGGGGATGCCCAGCCGCCTTACACGGTTTGCCTGTACCGGAAATCCCCCTTCTCCCGGCATGGCTTCAACAATTGCTTTCACATTGGCTCCGGCCTGCATAAGCTGATATGATGTAAGATAACCAATATTTCCTGCCCCAATGGTCAATACATTTTTCCCCAGCAGGGTAAATTCCATATTCATCATTTTTTGCACCACAGCGGCGGTATAAACACCAGGCACATCATCGTTTTCAAATCCCGGCATGAAAGGCACGGCACCGGTGGCTATGATTAGTTGATCAGCCAGGACAAAATATATTTCATCTGTTTTGATGTTTTTTACGGCCAATCGTTTTCCTTCAAGTATATCCCATACAACAGAATCAAGTAAAATGCCTTCATGGTTTTCGCCTGCAAGGGTTTTGGCGATATCAAATCCCCGCATACCCCCATATTTTTTTTCTTTTTCAAAAAAGAAAAACTGGTGGGTTTGCATGATAAATTGTCCACCAATTTTTTCATTGTTATCAATGACAAGGTTATCAATGTCATGTTGATTTAGTATTTCACGAGCCGCAAGTCCAGCCGGTCCGGCACCAATAACAGCCACTTTTGTACGAAATGTTCGATATGGCGTGGTATTATCCACCGGCTCAGCAGCAGGTTGGTAATCCTTTGGAATTTGACGGACTTCGTTGATTTTATCGACCTTAGTAATACATATACGTTTTACTTTGCCGTCAACCAACATTTCGCAGGCACCACATTTTCCTATACCACATTCAAGTGAACGGTTCCTGTTTTGTACAGATTTTGAATGCACTGGAAAACCAGCCTGATGTAAGGCTGCTGCAATTGTAAACCCTTTTGGAGCATCTATCTTTGTCCCCTCATACCAAAAAACGCTTTTCCCGGTTTGAGGAATTTCCAGAATGGGATGTTTCGTAATTTTATTCATAACAATCATGCCTCATCTTTAATAAGTTAAAGATATGCACAATTGATACAACAGCCAATGAGATTTATCAGGTTTTAAAAAAATGTTACTTTTTGAAATGATAAAATAACCTTTACAATGCCCTGACCCTCCTGTATCACTGTGTTGCCAACCTATGGATGGCAGACAAGTATATCAAGCTTTCAGTAAACTTAAAAACATGTTGGTACAATGACTTAATAAGTCCCTAACCTATTATATTGCTGTAAAATGCTTTTTCTGTTTTTCTGTGTGTAAAAAAAAAGAACCCTCAGATTTTCTTTTCCACTTCATTGAAATATTCCCTGAGTTTTTCTTTCCTTTCTTCAGGTATTTCATGCCATTTTACTCCCTGGACAGCACCGTCCATTGCAAATAAAATACTTCTGCCTGCATTTTTATCAATTTGTTTAACTTTTGCAAAGGCATTTTCAGCACCAACTTTTTTCAGTTCTTCCAGGCTGTCAATTCCAACACTTTCCAGTTTCAATTCCAACACTTTTCCAATGTTTAATGCTTCACTCAATTTTGTCATAACTAATCCTTTTTATTTAATTATTAATAACCATCATTTTTTATACAATGTAAAAGTACATATAATTTTTAAAATAAAAAACAAACAAACTAAACAAATGGTTAATATTATACTTTAGGTTTCATTTATTCGTCCATATTCATTTAGCATCCTGCCAAATAAATAAATCATATACATCCATTGGTCTTAAATGTTCCAGCCAGATAAAATCTGTCAGGCGCATTTCTTCAGGATTTGTATCATCATCAGGCAACAAAGCACCATCAGGTTTTCCATTGTAAGCAATGCGTTGAATTTTCCCTTCATTTCTGTATATGGTCATTTCGGAGCTGGTTTCTTTGTTTACACCAATTATTTCTTCAGTTTCCTCGTCCCTTACATAATAGATGGTTTTCGCGTTGGAAGGGATAAATATCCTCCTCAACTCATTGTTCTTTATTTTGGCATACATATTTTTTCCTGATATTTGAGAAAACCTTATACTATCTTCCTGCATTACAATAATTGCATTTTGGAGCACATTAAGGCTGTCGGCATTATTATTCTTCAAAAACAATTCAATGGTATCACCTTTTATTTGACTTTCCGCTGACCATAATACAGGTTCGCTATACATTGTAATCATTGAATCACGTTCTTTGTATATCAGGGAATCACATCTGCCCTGCATGTCGTGTTTAAAGATCTGTGCTTTATAATATGTTTTCACAACGCGGAAATTCAGGGAATCATTATAAAGAAAAACAGAATCGCCATGGATATAAGTTGTATCGGTATTTTCAAAATGCATAACCAGTGCAGAATCTGTTATCATGGATTCATTTTTCATGTCATTATATTCAGCATAATTTCCGCTGCCGGCAAAATTTTCAACGGTATCAAGCATATAAACATTGCGCCACGCTCTGCCGCCCCCTGTATTTCGGTCATAGAAAACAGAATCAGCCCAGATTGTTTGTGATTGTTGATAAATAACGGTATTCTTTCCAAAAGCAGAAACATCGTTTTGTGTATCATACCATCCGGTAATACATTCAATCCGTGATGAATCTGTGACAATGGTTGTTGGCCCTAAGAAATCGGTAATTTCAACTTCGGTATTGTATTTCAGGCTATCTGCATAAATGGTATAATCAGGATGTACCAGGTGAACTGAATCAACCGCATAGTAATCTTTTTCATCGGGATAATAATATCCTTTAAGGCTTGTCATTAAGATATCCTGATGCAATACTTTACCCCCATCAAAAAAATACCCGAAATTGGCCCCCCTGTCAAAATTCAGTGAATCGGTAAACAATTTTGATTGCTTATGCCAGAGCACAACGGAATCCCTGACCTTTGCCATTTTGGTATTTCCGTTATAAGACATAAACTGTCCTTTCATCATCAGGGAATCACCTTGCTCCACTTCTACATTTCCAAAGGCATCCATAGAATTATCAGCCGCATAAAACCAGGCACTGTCACAATGCATCACTGCATCTTCGTGACTGAATCCTACATTTCCGATCAATCTACGTGCATTTATGCCAATGCTGTTATCAAAACTGGCTTTATCGGCAGAAATAATTTTAATTTTTTTACCATCCTGGGCAAATGAAGCCATTGTTGCTAAAATAATGCCACAAACGAGTGTGTATCTTAAAAAACGGTTCATCAGTCTTTCAGATAAGCATCAATAATTTCTTCGACAGAAAGACGCTCAGCTTCTGCTTTGTAATTTTTAATAATTCTGTGCCTGAGAATGATCTTGGCAACAGCTTTTACATCCTCAACATCGGGGGAATATTTTCCATGCAGCACAGCATGGGCTTTTGCCCCAATCACCAGATATTGCGAAGCCCTGGGACCCGCTCCCCATTGAATATACTTTTCTGTCATGGGATGTTGTTGTGCCAGTCCCGGACGGGTTTTAAAGGCAAGGTTTACAGCATATTCCAACACCTGATCATTTACCGGCACTTTCCGGATAAGTTTCTGAAAACCTATGATCTCATCAGCAGACATCACAGGTTTTACTTCAACATCTGTATCGGAGGTAGTGTTTTTAACAATGGTAATTTCATCATCAAATGCCGGGTAATTCACATAAATATTAAACATGAACCTGTCTAGCTGGGCTTCAGGCAGTGGGTACGTACCTTCCTGCTCAATGGGATTCTGTGTCGCCAATACAAAAAACGGCTTATCCAGTTTGTAATGTGTGCCTGCAGCAGTAACAGCACGCTCCTGCATAGCTTCAAGCAAAGCTGACTGTGTTTTTGGCGGTGTACGGTTAATCTCATCTGCCAGAATAAAATTGGCAAACAAAGGCCCTTTGATAAATTTAAATTCCCTTTTTTCATTGAGAATTTCGGTGCCGATAATGTCAGATGGCATCAAATCAGGGGTAAACTGAATGCGTTTGTTTTTCAATCCGAGTGCCTGGGCAATGGTATTAACCAACAGGGTTTTGGCCAACCCCGGCACTCCCACAAGCAAACAATGCCCACGCGAAAATATGCTGATCAGCACTTCTTCTATCACCTGGTCTTGTCCAAACACTTTTTTCCCGATCTCATCAGTTAGCAACTGATATTTCCTGTTCAGTTCCTGAACCAGTTCTACATCATTTTTATGCTGTTCCTTCATCTTTTTTATGATTTGTAACAAATGTACAACTTTATAAAGAAAAAAAAAGTATCTGAAGTGATTTAATATTTTGTTTTAAAAAAAATCCGGTTTGTGGTAAATCACAAATAATATCGTAATTTTGTAAAAAAAGTAAAATTATGATTCAACGGATTCAGACATTGTATTTGATTGGTGCTGTGATTATTGGCATTGTTATGTTTTTTATTCCGCTTGGACATCTTATCCCGGCAGAAAACATTGTTGTAGATCTGTATCACAATGGTGTGGTAAATGATCAACTTTTGGAAAACGCTTATAAAACACCCCCGCTTACTGTATTGCTGGGAATAACCACAGGACTCAGCCTGCTGATAATATTTTTGTATAAACACAGGGTACTGCAAATGCGCCTGAGCGGGATCAATATTTTTCTCAATATCGGGCTCATTGGGCTGATACTGTTTTACATGTTTGATGCAGCCAAAACGCTGGATGCAGATAAAGATTTTAATGTTGCCATCATCCTGCCAGTGGTCAGCATCATATTTCTTTATCTTGCCATCCGCAATATCGGAAAAGATGAAGCCAGGGTAAAGGCTGCTGACAGAATACGGTAAGATATCTCCTGATTTAAGTTTCAACGCTCTATTCTAAATAGTGTGTGTCCATAATGTCGAACATTTATCTATATTGAATAATGAGTCCGGTTTAAAAACACATTAAATTTATACTTCGTTTAAATTGTAAATACAAGTTAAAAATCCGAGAAAACAAAATTTCCATAATTTTTTCCATTATTTCGATTTTGCTTAAAAAATAATGGATATTTTGCTGAATTTTTTGAAAAATAAAGGAAAAAGAAGGGAATCCACCATTATTTGGATCGGTCTG
>JBNJGX010000068.1:6654-9956 GCA_051748025.1 Bacteroidota bacterium | reverse complement strand
CGCTACTCTATTTCCCAGTCATACCCGTCCTTACGGTCACGCACAACAATGCCGCTGGCTTTTAGTTGATCCCGGATTTTATCAGCGGTAGCAAAGTCCTTGTTCTTTTTGCTTTGCAGGCGGATATCCAGCAGTAAATCCACAACATGTTTTAATGTACCGGAGCTGCCTTCATTAGTTTTCTCATCGAGTTTTAATCCAAGAATATCAGAGGCATAAGTATGAAAAATGGTTTTCAATGCTTTTTTATCATCTTCAGATATGCATTCACTGCCGTTTTGGATATTTCCGATGAGGTTGGCCGCTTCAAACAAATGTGAAATGACAACAGGGGTGTTCAAATCATCTGCAAGTGCCTTTTCGCATTTCACGCGCAAATCAGATGGTTTTATGCTGCTTTTGTCAGAAACCTGCAATTTGTCAATTTCTGAATAAGCCCTGGACAGGCGTTTTAACCCTTTCTCAGCGGCTTTCAGGGCTTCGTTTGAAAAATCCAGTGTGCCCCGGTAATGTGCCTGTAAAATAAAAAAGCGCACGGTCATCGGGTCATATGCCTGTTCAAGTATTTTATGTGTACCGGAAAACAGCTCATCAAGCGTGATAAAATTCCCCAGCGATTTCCCCATTTTTTGCCCGTTGATGGTTATCATATTATTATGCATCCAGTACCGGACTGATTCTTTCCCCTGGGCAGCAGTTGACTGCGCGATTTCACATTCGTGATGAGGGAAAAGCAAGTCCATCCCGCCACCATGGATATCGAATACGTCTCCCAGGTATTTACTGCTCATTACTGAACATTCGAGGTGCCATCCGGGAAAACCAACACTCCACGGGGATTTCCATTGCATGATATGTTGAGGAGCTGCTTTTTTCCATAACGCAAAATCCAGCGGGTTGTGTTTTTCTGATTGGGCCTCCAGTTCACGCGTATTACTCTGTAAATCTTCAATTTTACGGCCGCTTAATTTCCCGTAATCATATTTTTTGGCATATTTTTCCACATCAAAATACACTGAACCATTTGATTCATAGGCAAAACCTGAATCAAGGATTTGTTTCACCATCTCTATTTGTTCCGGGATATGGCCTGATGCCTGTGGTTCAATGTCAGGACGCAGTACATTCAGTGCATCCATGTTTTTATGATACAATCGCATGTAATGAAATACAATTTCCATAGGCTCAACCGATTCCAGCCTGGCTTTTTTGGCCACCTTATCTTCACCTTCATCTGCATCATCTTCAAGATGTCCCACATCTGTAATGTTTCTGACATACCGTACCTTATAACCTGAATGTTTCAGATAGCGGTAGAGCACATCAAATGTAATGCCTGGACGTGCATGTCCCAGGTGGGCATCACCATATACTGTAGGCCCGCATACATATAACCCCGTATTCGGTGGATTCAGAGGCTTAAATAACTCTTTCTTTCTTGTCAGCGTATTATAGATTTTGAATTCCATTATTTGTTCTTTTTTACCGGATATTTAAAGGCTTAGTAAAAGATTCTTTAAATAATTCCGTTATTTTTGACAACGATACAAAGTTAACACATTAGACCAATGAAAAATATGAATCTGACAAAACTTTACTGGATTTTTTTCGGCATACTAATTGTTTTTACTTCATGTGATGATTTACAGGATAATAATTCAGGTAGTAACCATCCCAAATATGTGTTTTATTTTATTGGTGACGGGATGAGCCAACAACACATTAAATTGACAGAGGCTTTTTTGTATGCCTGCAATAAAGATGAACCTGGTTATAATAAGCTGGCTTTTGATACCTTGCCTGCATCCGGCTCGTCCACAACGCATGCTGCCAACCGGCTTATTACTGGCTCTGCTGCTGCCGGCACAGCCCTGGCAACCGGGCATAAAACCAATATCGGGCATATTGCCTTAGCCCCGGGCGGAAGTGAGAAATATCAGAGCATCGCTGATGTGATGTACGATGATGGTAAAAAAATTGGCATCATTACAAATGTCAGTATTGACCATGCTACACCGGCTGTATTTTATGCCCATTGTAAAAACAGAAAACAATATTTTGACATCGGGAAACAAATGGCTGAAAGTGGATTTGATTTTTTCGGCGGTGGCGGATTCCTGGAACCGGAAAAAAATGATACAAACCTGTATAATTACCTTGAAGAAAATGATTACCGGGTAATAAGAGAAAAAAATGGCATCAGTCAGATAAAAGCCGGTGAAAAAACGGTATTGGTAAATCCTGTGCTGGGCAATGATGCTGAAATGCCTTATGCCATTGACCGCAAATATGAAGGGGGGTATTCACTGGCAGAAATGACACGTGCAGCCATTGAAAATTTATATGCTGATGAGGGCTTTTTCATAATGGTGGAAGGGGGAAAAATTGACTGGGCTGCCCATGCCAATGATGCTGCAACCATCATACGTGAAGTCATTGATTTTGATAAAGCCGTTCAGCAGGCACTCAGTTTTTATGCTCAACACCCTGATGAAACTTTAATTGTGGTAACATCTGACCATGAAACAGGGGGATTAGCGCTGGGCAATGCCGAAATGAAATACCAGACAAATTTTGCCTTACTTAAAAAGCAGCGCATGTCGGTAGAAAAACTGTCTGCTTTGTTGCAAAATGGAGAAATTGATGAAACTGAGTTACCCGGCGTTTTTGGCCTGGAAAACTTAACCAGCAGGGAATCTTTGCTGGTTGATAAGGCAAAAAACCATGCATCTGATGATGTTGAAGAAATTGAATATGGTGGTTATGAGCCTTTACCGGTTACATATAACCAGATTTTAAACACACGGGCAGGCACAGGTTTTACAACATGGAAACATACCGCTGCGCCAGTCCCCGTATATGCCATTGGAAAAGGGAGCGAAACATTTTCCGGACAAATGGATAATACCGGTATCCCCAAAAAAATTATGCAGGCTGCCGGGTATGATTTTCCTGATAATTAGTAATTTACACCTGTTCCCCCTCAAGGCTGGTAGACGAGTAAGCCAAACCCGGGTATTGCCAACCCCCTCAATTTGTCCCCGGGGAATAGCACGTCAGTAAAAACGGACAAGGAACGCAGTCCGGGTGCAGCCAACCCACCTCCCTGTAGCTTTTGGCGCTGATTTTGCCGCGAAACCTGCAAAATCCGTGACAAAAGCGGATAAAAGCCACATCCAGCGGTATGTAAAATCCTCAGCAAGTTGCCTTAACCAACATCCCGTAAACCTCGACAAGCCCGGCACATCGCCTAATGGCACGGAGAGTGTGTTTACACATCACAGTTTTACCGGCATCCTGTC
>JBNJGX010000068.1:0-6554 GCA_051748025.1 Bacteroidota bacterium | reverse complement strand
GGACAGTGTCACCAACGCCGGTTTTCCAAATCTGCCCGTTAGTCGATGCACCCACCGGTCTATCCGGCCAGGCACTGCACTTTTGTTTTGTCCCGTTAGGCGATGTGCCGAGCTTGTCGAGGTGGACAACATCTTGGTAACACCGGACAAGGAACGCAGTCCGGTGTGTCACAGCCTCTCCCCACCGATAGCTTTTGGCGCTGATTTTGCGGCGGAGCCTGCAAAATCCGTGACAAAAGCGGAATCTCAAATTTGAATATAACCAAAAATAAGTCAACATAATCATAATATTTGGATGTAATCAAATATTATTTGATTTTAGGTTAAAATAGGATATAACCAAATTTAATGACAAAAGCGAATATTTTAAAACCTGGCACCGCTCCATCTCCGTTTGCCCTGCCTAATAACAGGCAGGCAACAGGCAGTTTTGCGGGAAGCAGTGTAATTGTACCATTTTTATTACTTTTGCTCAAAATTTAGATGGATGAGTTTTCGTATTGAAGGAAAAGATACTGCTTCTGATGCAAGGGCAGGTGTGTTAAATACCAGCCATGGCAATATCATAACACCTGTTTTTATGCCCGTTGGAACTTTAGGCACAGTGAAAGGCGTGGATTTTACTTTCCTGGAGCAGGACATCAAAGCGCAAATCATCCTTGGTAATACATACCATCTGTTTTTAAGGCCGGGAACTGATGTCATTGAAGCAGCCGGTGGTTTACACAAGTTTAATTCATGGAACAAACCAATGCTTACAGATAGTGGGGGATACCAGGTTTTTTCCCTTGCCGCTAACAGAAAGATCACAGATGAAGGGGTGATGTTCAAATCCCATATTGATGGCTCATCCCATTTGTTTACACCTGAAAATGTGGTGGACACCCAACGCAGCATTGGCGCAGATATCATAATGGCACTCGATGAATGTACACCTTATCCCTGTGATTATGATTATGCAAAAAACTCAATGGCCTTAACACATAGGTGGCTGGACAGGGGATATGAACATTTTGCCAGATCTAAACCAAAATATGGATATACCCAGCACTTTTTTCCCATTGTTCAGGGCAGTGTGTATGAGGATTTAAGGCAAAAATCGGCAGAATTTATTTCCACTTTTGATGCTGCCGGATATGCCATTGGCGGATTGTCGGTGGGCGAGCCACATGACATGATGTATAAATCCATTGAAACAGTAAACGCCATTTTACCAGCGGACAAGCCCAGGTATCTGATGGGGGTGGGAACTCCCGAAAACCTGATTGAAGCCATTGCACGCGGGGTTGATATGTTTGATTGTGTGATGCCTACACGCAATGGCCGAAACGGCATGTTATTTACCATGGAGGGCATCATCAACATCAAAAATAAAAAATGGGAAAAAGATTTTTCCCCCATAGATGAAAAAGGAACTTCTTTTGTTGATAAAAGGTATTCAAAAGCTTATCTTAGACATTTAGTGCATAACAATGAACTGCTTGGCGGACAAATTGCCAGTATTCACAACCTGGCATTCTATTTGAATTTGATGAAAACAGTTAGGGAAAAAATATGTGGTGGTGAATTTACGTCATGGAAAAATCAGATTATCCCTACATTAAAGCAAAGACGCTGAAGTGAAAAAGATTGATATATACATAATTAAAAAATTTGTTGGTACTTATTTCTTTGCCATTGCACTGATCATAGGTATTGCTGTGGTGTTTGATGCTTCTGAGAAAATTGATGATTTTATTGATAAAGAAGCCCCCCTGAAAGCTGTATTGGTCGATTATTACCTTAATTTTATTCCATATTTTGCCAATTTGTTCAGTAGCCTGTTTGTTTTTATTGCTGTTATTTTCTTTACATCCAAAATGGCGTATGCCAGTGAGATAACTGCAATGCTCAGTGCGGGAATCAGTTTTAGAAGGATTTTATTCCCCTATTTTATCGGGGCCGTTATCATCACTGCTTTCAATTTTACCCTTGGGTATTATATTATCCCCGAAGCCAATAAGCACCGCCTTGAATTTCAAAGCACTTACCTGAAGGGCTCCGGTAAATCCGGCGAATCTGACGTGCATAAACAAATAGAGCCTGATATTTATGTATATATGGAGAATTTTAATATCAGGCGTAAACAGGGATACGGCTTCTCTATGGAAAAATTTGATAATAACCAACTGGTTTCAAAATTGAATGCCAACAGGATAAACTGGGACAGTGCGGCCAATAAGTGGACACTGGAGAATTATCGGATACGTACTTTTCATGAAGACGGACAGGATATTAAAGTCGGATCGGAAAAAGATACGGCCATTGCCGTTACCCCTGATGATTTTACAAAAAATGAAAAAATAATTAATGCAATGACGCACAATGAGTTGGATGAATACATCGAACAACAGCGTATGCGTGGCACTTCTGCCATTACTTTTTCTTTACTTGAAAAACATAAACGTCTTGCATTTCCCTTTTCTACGTTCATTCTTACTTTTATGGGCGTTATCCTCTCATCAAAAAAAGTACGCGGTGGCATCGGCCTCCAAATCGGCCTTGGGATATTACTGAGTTTTACATATATTTTGTTTATGAAATTCTCAGATACCTTTGCCATCAGCGGACTGGTTTCGCCCCTTCTTGCTGTCTGGATCCCCAATATTATTTATGCTGCCCTGAGTTTTGCTTTACTGCCAATGGCGCCTAAATAGTGCGTGTCAATAAAGCCGAACATGTATCTATAATTGAATAATGAAATTCCAAAACACAAGCAACAAGCAACAAACCAGTCTGCCGTCTGGCAGGTAAATTCCAATATTCAATGGTCGAAATTCCAAAACGTGTCCGGCGAAGACGGATATGGTTCGCTACAGTCTGTTTTTGTCATTGGATTTTTGGTAATTGGTATTTATTTGTCTCGTCCTAAAAACACAATTTGTTAAATTATCAACCATTTATTAGAATAAAGCTAAAAAAATCAGGATAGAATTCAGGTAACTTCTCACCGCAAACCTGCCTGTCGGCAGACAGGGACGGAGGGGCGCAAAGTTTTAAAATTTATTTACAAATCTTTTGAAACCTTTAATTAATATTTATGAACTGTAATGCAAGCATCCAGTATAATTTCTGATAAGCGATTTAATTCATCTTTTTTTTCATTTCTTAGCGTCTTTGCGGTAAAAAATGTATGCGGCTGAATAGTTACGAATTTAGGACAGATTGGCAATAAAATGACCGGATCAATAATTGATAAATCTGCATTTATTCTTTAACTTCGTGGCAGAAATTTTAACATAGACGAACAACATGCGTTTTAAAGATATCATTGGCCAGCAATCAATTAAGAGACATTTGATCCAAACTGTAAAAAAACAGCGTATCAGTCATGCGCAATTGTTCTATGGCCCGCCCGGAGCCGGTAAATTACCCCTTGCTATCGCTTTTGCTCAATATATTGCATGCGAAAATCCATCGGATAATGACAGTTGTGGTGAGTGTGCTTCATGTAAAAAATTCGCAAAATTTGTACACCCTGATCTGCATTTTGTTTTTCCGGTTGTAAAAACCGATACTAAAAAGCCTGTAAGTGATAGTTTCATTGAGTCATGGCGTGATACACTTATAAACAAACCCTATTTTACTTTTCAGCAGTGGTTGGGAAAACTTGAGAGCCTTAATAAGCAAGCCAGTATTTACCGTGATGAAGCCAGTGAAATTATCAGGAAGCTGAGTCTGAAGACATATGAATCTGAGTTTAAATTCATGATCATTTGGCTGCCTGAAAAGATGAATACCACAGCGGCAAATAAACTGTTGAAAATGATTGAGGAACCACCGCCAAAAACGGTATTTTTGCTTGTATCCGAAGACAGTAATAATGTGCTGCCCACCATATTTTCACGCACAACACCTGTTAAAATCCCGGCCATCAATAATGACGAACTGGCTGACTTTTTGGTTGAAAATCACAATGTACAAAAGGAAGAAGCCTTGGCCATAAGCCGCCTGAGTCGTGGAAATCTTGCTGAAGCAAGGAATCATTTGGATGCATCTCAAACCCGTGAGGAAAACCTGGATCAGATACGGAATTGGCTTACTGTCATGGCAAAAAAGGACATAGCCGGATGTATAAAATGGTCAGAATCTCTGGCAGGACAAAGCAGGGAAATACAGAAAAACTTTTTGCGGTATGCCTTAAGGTTTTTCAGGGAAATGCTTATGCTGCGGACAAAAAACCGGAGCCTGAATTTTTTAATTAAGGACGAAAGGGAATTTGCCGCCAAAGTGACCCCTCACATCAATCTCAAAAAGGTTTTTGATATTCAAAATGAAATTGAAACAGCACATTATCACATTGAACGCAATGGCACGCCTAAAATAATTTTACTTGACCTTAGTTTTAATTTGATTCGTTTGATTCAGAAATAAGTGTTAACTTTGAATCATATTTTTGCAACCCAAAGTGATGTAAGATGATAAAAAGCAGAGAACTTGAACACGGGTGCAGGGTTTGCGAGATTGATGACAGTGCCAATGAATTTACCATAGCTCACGGATGTTATAAATTAGATGTATATGATTGGTTAAAAGATACTCCGCAAACACCCCATCCCTTTAATATAGTAGAAATACGGTTTAAAAACACACGTAAAGCTTATTTTGAGAATGCCAACGGATTACAACTTCGTATTGGTGATGTGGTGGCTGTTGAAGGTTCACCCGGCCATGATATTGGCATAGTATCGCTTACAGGCGAGTTGGTGAAAAATCAATTGCGCAAAAGGCATATACCTTTTGATTCCGAATTCAAAAAAGTGTATCGTAAAGCCAAGCCCGCCGATATTGTGAAATGGAAAGATGCGGTTGAACAGGAACTCCCTACCATGCTCAGAACCAGGGAAATGATTAAGAACCTCGGATTGGATATGAAACTTGGAGATGTTGAGTATCAGGGAGATAAAACAAAAGCCATATTTTATTACATTGCCGACGAGCGTGTTGATTTCAGAGAGCTTATAAAAATTATGGCTGATGAATTCCGTATCCGGGTGGAAATGAAACAAATCGGTGCCAGGCAGGAAGCAGGACGGCTGGGAGGTATTGGCCCCTGTGGACGTGAACTTTGTTGTACTACATGGTTGTCAGATTTTAAATCGGCAACAACCCATGCAGCAAGGGTACAAGAACTTTCCCCAAACCCGCAAAAACTGGCAGGGCAGTGTGGTAAATTAAAATGCTGTATCAATTATGAATTGCCGGTTTATCAGCATGAAAGGAAAAAATTTCCCAATCAGCACACAGCCCTGAAGACAAAACTGGGTACGGCAAGGCATGTGAAAAATGATATTTTTAAAAAGCTGATGTACTATGAAATGATCATTGACAATGTGCCTGTGCTTACAGCTATACCAATTGAAAGGGTCAGGGAAATAATTGAACTCAATGAACAAGGCACCTTGGTTGAGACGCTTGTGGATAGTAAAAGTAATATTGAAATGCCGGCTAAAGATAACAAAGGGGATTACAGCGGTAATTTGAATCAGGATAGCGTTAATCGTTTTGAAAAGAAAAAGAAAAACCAGAAAAAACGCGGCTCAAAAAATAAACATCATAAACACAGAAACAGTGACAAAAGAAACCGGAATAACCCTAAAAAATCACATAAAAATGTTAAAAGATAAAGCCCCGTTGATAAGCCTTGTTTTAGTCTTTGTTCTGGCCCAGGCTTGTGACACTAATACCGTTTATAAACAATACGAAGAGATTCCGAATAAAGTATGGGAAACAAATTATCAACCTGAATTTGATGTAGATATTGAAGACACAGATCAAATTTATAACATCAATATTCATATCCGTAATGCCAGTATGTATCCGTATTATAATATATGGTTGTTCATGCATTCAACCACACCTACCGGAGAAACATCCATTGATACAATTGAATGTAAACTGGCCGATGAATCAGGAGAATGGCTTGGTGATGGTATGGGTGATATTTGGGACAACAAAATCCCCTGGAAATTAAACCACAGTTTTCCGCAAAAGGGAAAATATACATTTCGTATGGAGCAGGGGATGCGTGATAAAAAACTGCCCGGCATTATGGATGTGGGCATTTCCGTAGAAAAGGTGGAACAAGAATAAACAGCAGTGGGTAAAAATAAATTGCAGCGTTTTAAAGAAAACAAGAGGTTTCCGCATGTAATTCAGCCTCATCACCAAAGCCTACTTGACAATAAGGCAGAAATTAAAGGTAAGTGGCACGCCTCTGTGTTTAATAATAGCAATCCCCTTGTTTTAGAATTGGGATGCGGAAAAGGTGAATATACCGTTGGCCTTGCTGCCGGTAATCCGGATAAAAATTTCATCGGGGTTGATATTAAAGGTGCCCGTATATGGAGAGGGGCCAAAGATTCCTTCGAAGCAGGTATGAAAAATGTTGCCTTCCTTAGAATTCGTATAGAATTTATCCAATGTTGTTTTGACCAAAATGAAGTGGATGAAATATGGTGTACATTTTCAGACCCTCATCGCAACAGGCGTAAAAGCATAACCAAACGGCTGAC
>JBNJGX010000067.1:0-9995 GCA_051748025.1 Bacteroidota bacterium | reverse complement strand
ATAACTTCAACTTAACCATCATCTTAGGCTTGACATGACACTAGCATGGCTGAAATTCTAAAAAATATCAAAATTTTTAATGTAAAAGTCAATGCTTTTAACTGAAGAGAAAGCCAATATGATATGCATGATTGCTTTTTTGCATTATCAAAACCATAGACTTATAAAAAGGGAAAAATTAATGGATGCACAGTATAAAAAAACCAGGCACCTCGGTGAGATGCCTGGAAAACCAATTAAAACTAACTTAACCATTACAACTATTGCTTTCACATTGGCGTGAAAACATAATTATAACGCCATTGCAATTGCAAATATTGTACAATGTCTATTTTTAACCAAATTTTTGCCCATAAAAATACTTAATTTAAAGTTAAATATTGATTATGACTGCAATGCATTAATACTTGTGATGGTGGTTTATAAACATACCCTTGTGTTAATTCCGGAACATTTCTCAAGGTAACTCTTTTGTAAAAACAATTTCACTCAGGTTTTTACGATGGCGCTCACGATTTTCCATTTCCTGCAAATCAGGGGGTAACACAGCAGGATCGCCTTTGTAACCGACGGCTATCATTGTAACGGGTTCATACTCATCCGGCAGATGTATGTTTTTTGCTGCTTTTTTGGCATTAAAACCACTCATTTGGTGCATCATTAGCCCCATTTCAGTGACCTGGTTCATCATATTACCAACAGCCAGACCCACATCATGCCAATTGTGTCTGTATGGTTTTCCGTTATGCTCAAATGTTTTTCTTGCTACAGTAAGGATCAGCAACGGCGCGGTTTTCACCCAGCTTTGATTAAATCCGATAAGGGCATCAAATAATTTATCCCATGTTTCTTTGTTTTCACGATCAGCATAGATAAAACGCCATGGCTGGCCATTGAATGCTGAGGGGGCCCATCTGGCAGCTTCAAACATGGCACCAATTTTTTCTTTTTCAACAGGTTTATCTGAAAAAGCCCTTGGACTGTATCTTTCAGAGACAGATTTTAATAACTTCATAATTACATCGCATTTGTTATCTTATATTATAACATATCCGGACCTATTTTGTTTTTTATCAACAATTAACGATATAACCACCAAAAACACAGCAAATATTAATGGATAACCAAAGTAAAACCATGATCTGTGAATAATGAACATATGTTGAAAAATACTTTTAATTCTAATTAAAATTTGATAAATTTGTTCTTTGATGATTGATAATTGATATGAGATTGGTTTTAACAATAATTATTGGCATATGTATTTTTTGCGGGCGTTTGGTTGGTCAGACAGATTATCCGCATGGTAATGCTGCATATACCAATGAATGCAATCTGGGGTATAATCCGGTAAGCATTGCCGGGGGAGATCATATCTATACTTATGATACACAACAACATCAATACCGGTATGAAAATTATATACTCATTCCTGATTTAACCGGTACGCCCAATGGCAATTACATTGACACCAGTGCATTATATGGACTGGGAAGTTCCGGCACACCCACGGATACAGCTTTTCAATGGGACAAACAATCCCTGGTTGAAGATTCAGATTTTGATGTTGCGCCCATGTTTATCAGTCCTTTATCAACAGAAGCGATGAATTATTCCACTGCCATGCAATACAATCAGAATTACTGTACAACAGATTCCTGTGCACTTGAAATAATACAACCGGATTCCATGCTGGCGTGGCCTCAACATCCCCCTTATGCCGGATCGTATGAAATGTGGGATGGAGAGGAACTTGTTAATGCAGGAGATTTAAAAGGTACCGGCACTGACTCAAAACATTCGCAGCAACAACTGGATACCGGAATCAATGCATCATATTGTGTTAAAACATACGGACCAGGCTGGCGGCTGCCAACAGATGTTGAAATGGGACACATTAATGATGGAGAAGGAACGGGAAACGGCTTTGACGAAGCCTTTCGCGGCACAAGCACCAGCAAATACATGTGGACATGCTCACTGTTTAAAACCTTTGAAGTAAAACGGTGGCCGGCCCGGGTAAATGACGGAGACTGGGAAAATTGTGCCGGATTTCTTTATGTATCCAATTACGTGCGTTGTGTTTTTCCTCCACAGGATGAAATCACAACCCATACAAACAGCGTTGACAAATTACACATTAACCTCTATCCCAGCCCGGCAAAAAATTCAGTCTATATCAAATCTAAAACACATCCGTTCACTGATGTTGAAATTATTTCCATTGACGGAAATATCATCCGGAAAAAACGCACAGATGAAACACAACATATACGTCTGGAAACATCTGATTTATCACCGGGCATGTATTTTCTAAAGGTATATTTTAGCAATCAAACTATATTAACAGAAAAAATTGTCATACAGCCATGAAAGGAATAAAAACAACATTGAGCCTGATATATGTATTGTTAATTTCAGCCTGTATGTATGCCCAGGCACCACAGGGTATAAAATACCAATCGGTTATCCGCAATGACCAGGGACATCCTATCACCAATCAATCCATCAGGTTGCGGCTTTCCATCCTTGACAATTCAGATGTCGGGCAGATTTTATTTGAGGAAACACACGAGGTTGAAACCAACGATTTTGGGCTGGTGAATTTAACCATTGGCCAGGGAGCCGGAAGCTGGGATTTTACCGATATCCCATGGGACAACGGCAATGAAAAATGGTTAAAAATTGAGATTGACAGCACCGGCGGCTATAATTATACAGACATGGGAGCCAGTCAGTTGTTCAGTGTGCCTTATGCTTTGTATGCCGAAAATGGTGGTGGAAGTGGCAGCAGCGTATGGTCGGCCGGAGACAATGGCATATTTTATAATGCAGGAAATGTTGGCATTGGCACAGACACCCCTGACGACAAAGCTGCCCTGGAAATTCAGAGCACAACAAAAGGATTTTTACCACCACGGATGACTGAATCACAGCGTGATGCCATTGATTCTCCTCCCGGGGGGCTATTGATATTCAATACCACAAGCCAGTGTATAAACTTGTTTAAAAGTGGCACATGGTATGAAATATGCGGCACATGCATGCCTCCTCCCCAACCGGATGTCAGCTCAAATTCTCCGGCTTGCGAAGATGGTGACATTGAATTGTACGGCAGCAATTTGGGGGGAGCTGAACCGCATTGGAGCGGCCCCAATGGTTTTACTTCAACAGAACAAAATCCCGTCATTCCCAATGCCGACGACATACACACAGGATATTACACCTTATACACAACCAATGCTTGTGGCAACAGTGATCCGGATAGTGTTTTGGTTGAGCTAATGCCATTACCGGGAGATGCCGGCCCGTTTACCGGTCCCAATACTGTATGTGAAGGGGATGAAGATGTTGCCTATTCGATAGATGAAGTTGAAAACACCGAATGGTATGAATGGAATTTACCACCAGGGGCTGTTATAAGTAGCGGAGACAACACGCATTCCGTTTTGGTGGATTTTCCTGCCGGATCAGAATCAGGGAATATCTCTGTAACCCCGCATAATGACTGTGGAAGTGGCGGCACAAATACCCCAATGAATATCACGGTAAACCCATTACCCACTACGGCTGATGCCGGTCCTAATCAATTGAACATTGCCGGTTCGAGCACAAGTCTGGAAGGGAATACCCCGGCAGAAGGCACTGGGACATGGAGCATTGTTGCCGGTACCGGGGGCACTGTGGATGAGCCTTCCAATCCGAACAGCAATTTCAGCGGCACCGAGGGTAATGCATACACACTGGAATGGGAAATCAGCAATGGCTGTGGCAGCAGTGCTGATTCTGTAGATATCAGTTTTCAGGCACCATTTTCTTGTGGCGATGATCTTACCGATCCACGCGATGGTCAAACATACGCCACAGTGGAAATAGGCGGACAATGCTGGATGGCGGAAAATCTCAACATTGGGGATGAGATTTCATCAAGTACCAATCAAACAGACAACGGAACAATTGAAAAATACTGCTACGACAACGATTCTAATAACTGCAATACATGCGGAGGCCTTTACCAGTGGTCAGAAATGATGCAACTGCCGGATTCCTGTGAAACGGCAGAATGTGCCTCAACAGTATCTTCGAATCATCAGGGCATTTGCCCGCCCGGGTGGCATGTGCCCACTGATGAAGAATATAAAGAACTGGAAATGGAGCTTGGCATGACTCAGGCTCAGGCAGATGCCCTTAACACCTGGCGAGGCGCACCCGTTGGTGATATGATGAAAGAAGGTGGTTCTTCAGGATTTGAAGCTTTGCTTTGCGGGCGATGTTCAAACACAGGTGGTTTTAGCCTCATGGACAGTTATGAATATCCATATACGGCTGATGAATACGGGTCAAATTATGCTTACCGGCGCTGTTTAAGATCTGGAGATGATAAGGTTGGCCGGTGGAATACATTTCAAAAAACCTATGCTTTTTCTGTTAGGTGTGTGAAAGATTAAAACAGTGTAAAACAATGATGAAAAATAAATTTACTCTGCAACTCTTTGCGGCACAACTTAAAAGTAACGCTGAGTTGCGCAGAGAAACCGCTGAGATAAAATGTTAAATTTAAAAATTGAAAGATTATGAAAAATTTATTGCTTTTATGTTTTATGATGTTGGGTATTATCATCAGTGCCTGTGATGACGATGATGATGATGATAACAATAACTCAAACGATACAACGGACGCATATGTTGAAAGTTTTGACCAACTGTATGCTGAAAAAGATACCCTGAATTATATGGATACCACAAGGGTAATTGCGGTTGCATCCGGGAAAGGACTGAAATATACCTGGGGAACCAACAGCAATGCGCCGCTACTGTCAATCGAAGGGGTAGATTCGGAAATATATTTTTATGCAGATCCCTGTGTCAGCACAGGTAGCAAACAGGTTTATTGTACCGTATCTGCCGGTGAAGATGAAATCAGAAAAGTGGATACCATTGTAATTGCCGAATAATTATGAGACATTTAATCGTTGGATTATTGTGTGCTGCCCTTTTTTCTAACGCAGCACAGGGTCAATGTTTTTCATCCACCGGAAATCCCATCGGCGGCAATGCCAATATGGGTGTGATGAAAAAAGGGATGTTTCGTGTTGGGTCGTTTTACAAACATGCCTATTCCGGGAAATATTTCAAAGGTGATGAATTATCTATTGATGATGGGCATATCACTGCCGATTATGCTGTGTATAATTACGCTTCCATGATGCTCTCCTATGGGGTAACAAACAACCTGACACTGGAAACCAGTACCGGTTATTTTATTAACAAAACAAAGGCTTTTACCACACCAATGACCGGTTATGGATTAACAAACGCTGTTGTCACAGCCAAATACGCATTTTATCACAATCCTGCTACACGCCTGGAAATAACAGGCAGCCTCGGTGGTAAAATCCCCCTGCGCAGTGAAGAACAAAGACTTGAAACAAGCTTTATTGATATTCTCAGGCATCCCGATGTACAATCCTGCCTCGGGACTTACGGTGCCATCGCTGAACTTTATATCATCAAGGAAAAACCTTTTACAGGCTTACGCTATTTTCTCATCACAAAATACGAACACAATTTTAACAGCATTGACGGGTATTTTCAATACGGACAGTTTAATTTCGGCAATTCACTCAATACATCCGTATTTGTCACCAAACATCTTCATATGCCGCCGGCTTTGTCCTGGCTAACAGAAAACTGGACTGCCATTGCACAAATCCGCCATGAGCACAAATGGCAAAACCAAAGGCGTCCGTTAAACCTTATAGATGAAAACAACGACCAGTGGGAATACGGGGATTGGGAAAAAGTAAAAAACTCAGGCAGCGATGTGATTTTCTTTTGCCCGCAAATCAATTACACTTTTGCTAAAAAGCTGAATGTATCAGTACAGGCCGACATTCCCCTTTATCAATATTACAAAGGCATACAGCTTGCGTCTGATTATGCGTTTTCATTCAATTTGACGTATGATATCGGCTCAGAACAAAATGAATAACAACATTAATGGCAAATTTTTTGCATACATATAAACGGAAAATAAAACAGCATTAACAATGAAGCATTTAGCAATAACACTCATATTATGTGTCTTTTCAATCGGCTTAATGGCCCAAAATTCCGACAATCCTGATAATGATAAAAAATCAGGGCCGGATATTTCATTTGACAAAACTGAGCATGATTACGGTACCATTGCGCGTAAATCCAATGGGGATTGCACATTTACACTCACCAACAAAGGCAACGAGCCCCTGGTATTGACCAATGTAAAAAGCTCATGCGGATGCGCTGCCGTTAGCTGGCCGAGGAAACCCGTAAAACCCGGTGACAGCGCCGAAATTAAAATACGATACGACACAAAACGTTTGGGTAGTTTTTCAAAGTCCATAAAGGTTTACAACAATGCAACAGATGCCCCTGTAGAACTAACAATCAAGGGTACTGTTGAAAAGAAATAAAGGGAGTAGTGGTTATACACTGCAAATGGCATTGGTGTCTTTGTGGCTTGTATGTTTGTTATTATAACTTTTTCGACCCTGCTCATGCATCGAAGTGTAAACATAAAAAGAAAAATCAATCATTCTGCTTATGGTCTTGTTGGTTTACTGCATTTCCAACAATATCCTCAAAAGCAGCATATATCATGCAATAAGTGGCGGGTAGTGTAAGCAGCAATCCAATGCCAAGCAACAGGGCGCCAACAAAATTGATAAGCAGGATAACCACCATAAAGCCAAAGAAAGGCCAGAAGTTTTTTGTTATTAGTCTGCGGCTTGCTTCCATGGCATCCCAGAAATCGTATTGCAGAAAAATGATGAAAGGGATGGTAAAGCTGTATGCCACAGCGAGATAAATGCCGGGGATAATAAGCAGTAATGTACCAACAAATGTAAATATTCCCACGAGAAGGTTGGCCAGAAACAATGGCAGGAAAAGCTGAAACCCTTCGAAGAACATATTAAATTTGGGGATTTTATTGCGGACAAGTTCATTGGCAACAATAAAAAAGCCGGCTGTCAGCGGGCCGTTTACCACAATGGTTGCCAGTGATCCCACGCCGGTAAAACCGGCAAAAATATTGATGGCAAAATATATGGCAGTAAAACCGGCAAATGGGCCCAAAAGGGATGAAAAAATTTTCATTCCCCTGTTAACATACAGGCTCATGTTAAAATCATAGCCTTCCCTTATGAGTTTTTCTATTTTATCTTCATGCATAGGCAATGGGTTAATATTCAATAAAGGTAATTAATTTTTGATAGCTGCACCATGGCTGTTAACAAAATTTTTGGTATTTTGTGATGGTGAATGGATAAAATTACCGGTGTTCAGCTTGTCCCATTTGCGGTCTATTGCCTGGATTACAGCATCTGAAGACAATACCGGTTGAGGCCATTTTCTGTTTCTTCCAGCTTGTTTTGGTTTTGTCCGGGCATCAGTATACAACATTTCTTCAATACGGGTAATATCATTGCGCGGGTCTGTATTGGCAAGTATCCACCAAACCAGCAGGTGAAGGTTGTCCTCATTGAACGGGAAATCAACATCAATCCGGCAATGGATACCTTCTTCGGTAATGATTTGCCTGTCATTATCATTTGTATGTCTGTGTTTGATTAGAATACGGCCGTAACGGATACTCTGTTCATCACAATGAAATACGGGATTATTTGTGTCCGGTGGGATTTCACTCAAATCCAGCATGAGTTTTCCCCCGAAAACGGGCAGGGGAGAGGCGTGTTCCAGTTCATCGGCAGGCCCGGCCGAGGTGATGGCTTTGCCGGGATGAATGGTGTTTGCGATATGGGCAAGGACAGCCGTATAATCTGTGAGTTTTATCTGGGGCGGCAGGGCGAGCAGAATTTTTGAAAACATCATCTGTCCGGCGCCCATCAGGGCATGCATGGTTTTGTAAATGCTTCCTGGAAATTTGTTGTTTACATGTAACAATACCAGGTTGTGTGCAGTGCCTTCGGCGGGGAGATGAAAATCTGTCAGTTCAGGAGCAACGAGTATTTTTATGGCGGGCTTGAAAAGGTGTTCTGTGGTTTCAGCAAAAAACACGTCTTCCATAGGAGGAATACCTGTAATGGTGGCCGGATACACGGCATTTTTGCGGTGCGTGATGGCCGTGAGATGGAATACCGGGTACTTGTCTTCGAGGGAATAAAACCCGGTATGGTCACCAAAGGGGCCCTCGGTACGAAAGGTTTCGCTGGTGTCAATATAGCCTTCCAGGATAATATCAGCATCAGCCGGCACGTCAATATCCTGGGTTATGCATTTTACCAGTTTTGCAGGCTTTTTACGGATTAGCCCGTACAGCAATAACTCGTCCAGGTCTTCAGGCAGTGGGGCAGTGGCAAGGTATGTGTAAAGCGGGTCTCCGCCCAGGGCAACAGCCACCGGCATTTTGTCTCCTTTTTGCTGCCATGCTTTGAAATGTGCTGCGCCACCTTTATGACGGTGCCAGTGCATGCCCGTGGTGTTTTTATCAAAAACCTGCATGCGGTACATGCCGATGTTGCGTGTGCCGGTTTCAGGGTGTTTAGTGATGACCATTGGCAGGGTAATAAACGGGCCTCCGTCGAATGGCCATGAGGTAAGCACGGGTAATTTGTTGAGGTCAGGGTTGGTATTGATCACTTGTTGACAGGCACCTTTTTTGGTGCTGTGTTTGGGAAATACTTTCAGGTAATGCCGGTGTGGCCAGATGTGGCGGATGGTGCTGAATAAACCGCCGCCCTGTTTCAACTGTTCTGCTATGGAAAATATGTGTGGGAACACATCACCGGGATGTTGTCCGCCCATAACGGTTTTCATGCGGCGGCTGCTGCCAAAGGCGTTAATCAGAAGGGGAAAATCCGTGCCGTTGTTTTCAAACAAAAGGGCTTTGCTACCGGCAGGTTGTTTCATTATGCGGTCGGCAATTTCGGTAATTTCCTGGTCAGGCGATACCGGTTGATTTATTGTTATCAACTCGTCATTGTGGTCCAGCAATTCAATAAAAGCCTGCAGACCTTGATGTGTCAGGGAATTATTTTTCATAGCTTAAAGATACAGAATTTTGGTTGAAGAAAACAGATGGGTGGGTAAATATTATTCCATAATGTTTATGGGCTGACAAAGCAATATTGGTAGTGGATTATAAGCTATGTTTATTTCCTCAATCGTTCAACCCTCTCTGCCAGGGGCGGATGTGAATAATTCAGGAACACATGCCATGGATGTGGTGTAAGGTTTGAAAAATTTTCCCTGGCCAGTTTTTTCAATGCAGCGATTAAATTATCACCTTGATTGTAATAAGCAGCAAAATCATCGGCTTCCCGCTCATTTTTCCTGGAAAGTTTGTTCATAAAAATACCGGTGATAGTGGATACAGGGGAATATAAAATGGCAAACACAATGGCACCGGTATGAAAACTTGCTTCTTCAACACCCAAAGCCTGTGAAAATACATCAAGACCAACAAACAGGCCAAACAAATAAAGAACGATGCCGGTATTAATAACGGAGAGAGCAAGGCTTTTGTGAATATGGCGTTTTTTAAAATGCCCGATTTCGTGCGACAACACAGCCACTATTTCATCGGGGGAAAAATCATTTATCAGGTTGTCAAACAAAACAATGCGTTTCTTTTTGCCTAAACCTGTAAAATAGGCATTAGCCCTTGATGAGCGCTTTGAGCTGTCGATAACATATACATTGTCCAGTTTAAATCCGGCACGTTCAGCAAAATCCGAAATCTTTTGTTTTAATTCACCGTCTTCCAGCGGTCTTTGTTTGTTAAACAGTGGAACAATCAGGGTAGAATAGAATTCAGCCATAAATATTGAAAACAGGCTGATTACTATCCATGCCAGCAGCCAGAACCATTCCTGGGTGGCATGATAAATATGAAGGATAAGCAATAAAAGTCCGCCGCCGATAATTATACTCAGCAGCAGGTTTTTAAACATATCAAAAATAAACGTACGGGGTGTGGTTTTATTGAAGCC
>JBNJGX010000066.1:0-10112 GCA_051748025.1 Bacteroidota bacterium | reverse complement strand
CTTCGGGGATTCCAAGTTTTTCGAAATCTTCGGCAGAATCAACTTGCGGTTTGGTTTCCTGTTTCATTTGAGGGAAAAATATCACGTCCTGGATGGAATGGCTGTTTGTCATGATCATGGCAAGCCTGTCCACGCCAATGCCAAGTCCTGCTGTGGGGGGCATCCCCACTTCTATGGCCTTGATAAAATCTTCATCCAGCATCATGGCCTCATCATCACCGCGTTTTGCCAGCAATAGTTGTTCTTCAAAGCGTTTCCGCTGATCAACCGGATCATTTAACTCTGTATAAGCATTGCAAATTTCCTTGCCATTGCAGACAGCTTCAAAACGCTCAACAAGTCCTTCTTTTTCCCGGTGCATCTTAGCAAGCGGAGACATTTCCACCGGATAATCCATGATAAAAGTTGGTTGTATTAAATTTTTCTCTACAGTTTCACCAAAAATCTCATCAATAATTTTGCCTTTACCCATGGATTTATCTATATCTACATTCAGTTTTTCAGCAACTTCACACAATGCATTTTCATCCATATCTGCAATATCTACCCCATTAAAGGCTTCAATGGCTTCAAACATGGTATAGCGCTTCCATGGCCGCTTAAAATCAATAAAGTTATCTCCGATTTTTATTTTGGTATCGCCATGGAGATCAATGGCAATTTTTTCAACCATGGCTTCCACCAGTTCCATCATCCACAGGTAATCACGGTAAGCCACATACAATTCCATCTGGGTAAATTCAGGGTTGTGAAAGCGGCCCATGCCCTCATTCCTGAAATCTTTGGCAAACTCATACACAGCATCAAAACCACCAACGATTAATCTTTTGAGATACAGCTCATTGGCAATGCGGAGATACAGTGTTTGATCAAGCTTATTGTGATGGGTTTTAAACGGTTTTGCTGCAGCACCACCGTACAAAGGCTGCAATACCGGTGTTTCTACTTCCATGAATGATTTTTCATTGAGAAATTGCCGCATGCTGTTGGTCATTTGCATACGTTTAATAAAAACATCTTTCACTTCAGGATTTACGATCAGATCAACAGAACGGTTACGATAGCGCTGGTCAGGATCAGTGAATGCATCATAAGTGGTCCCGTCTTTTTCTTTTACAATTGGTAAAGGCCGCAGGGATTTTGATAAAAGCTTATATTCCGTAACATGTACAGAAACCTCCCCCATCTTTGTACGGAAAGCATATCCCTTAACACCGACAATATCACCTATATCAAGCAATTTTTTAAAAACCGTGTTGTACATGGTTTTGTTCTCATCCGGGCAGATATCATCGCGCCTGAAATATAGCTGAATTCTGCCTGACTCATCCTGCAACTCAGCAAAAGAAGCATTGCCCATTATCCGGCGGCTCATTAAGCGGCCGGCAAGACTCAGGTTTTGGAGCTTCTCCGGTTTTTCATCATCAAATAACTCAAGTATTTCACTGCTTTTGATGTTTGTAAAATATGACTCAGCAGGATATGGGTCAATCCCCAGATCTCTTAATTTCCCCAGGCTCTCACGCCTTGTTCTTTCTTGTTCACTTAAATGCAGGTTATCCATTGTACAATTTTTTTGCAAAGATAACAGGTTAAAGCAATAAATGAAAGACTGTAGAAGTCAGAAGTCCGAAGTCGGAAGTCCGAAGGGACAAAAAACACCTGTCAGGTGGATTGTCATGTCAAAACAAGCCCAGCCGAAGCATGGAAGGGCAGGAAGTAAAGCATACATTTTAAAGTAAAAATTAATTAACATAAAATCTTCCGACTTCCGACTCCCGACTTCGGACTTCTGAATAAAAACCAATTGAATGCTTCGATTTTAATGCCCGAAAATTTCCAAAAAATAAATATATTTTGTATCATTGTGACATCATATAAAGGAAAATAATATGGACAGGAAGTGGCAATTGAAAGCAAAAGGAGAAGAAGACACTGTCAGTGCTCTGGCGAAAAGTCTGAATATCGGAGAGCACCTTGCCAACATACTTGTGCAACGAAATATCCGCAATTTTGAAGATGCAAAAAAATATTTCCGGCCATCCCTTGATAATTTATACGATCCTTTCCGGATGAAGGATATGGATAAAGCAGTCAAGCGGCTGAATCAGGCCATAAGTGACCATGAAAAAATACTGATATACGGCGATTATGATGTTGATGGTACCACGTCAGTGGCTTTGGTTTATAATTATCTGAGTAAATTTCACAAAGAACTCGGGTATTATGTACCTGACAGATATGAGGAAGGTTACGGAATATCTTTTCTGGGACTTGATTTCGCCCATGAAAACAATTATGATTTAATTATAGCATTGGATTGTGGCATTAAAGCCAACGATAAAGCAGATTATGCCAAAAAGAAGGACATAGACCTGATCATCTGTGATCATCATAATCCCGGCGATAAGCTTCCCAGTGCCACTGCCATTCTTGATCCAAAACGTGATGACTGCCCATACCCTTATAAACATTTATCAGGATGCGGCGTGGGTTTTAAATTACTTCAGGCTTTTACAAAAAACAATACACTGCCTGAAAAAGAATTATATAATTATCTCGACCTTGTGGTCGTAAGCATTGGATCAGATATTGTGCCAATTACAGACGAAAACCGCATATTGGCTCATTACGGACTTAAGGTATTGAACCGTACACCACAAACAGGGCTAAAAACAATCATAACACTGGCAGGGCTTGATGAGAAAGAAATCAATATCAGTGATATTGTTTTTAAAATCGGACCACGAATCAATGCTGCCGGCAGAATGGCATCCGGGAAGACCGCCGTAGAACTGCTTATTTCCAGAAATGAATCAGATGCAGTTACCATCGCCGATCAGATTAATGAAATAAACGACACAAGAAAAACACTTGACCACGATATTACTGACAGAGCCCTTGAGCAAATTAAAGATCATATCACAGACAAAGATAAAAAAACCACTGTGGTTTATGCTGAAGACTGGCACAAAGGCGTTATAGGCATTGTAGCAAGCAGACTCATAGAACACCATTATAAACCCACTGTGGTACTCACACGATCTAATGGCATGCTGAGCGGATCTGCCAGGTCGGTGCCGGGTTTTAATTTGTATGATGCCATCAAAAGCTGCAGCCACCTCCTCGAAGATTTTGGCGGACACATGTATGCTGCAGGATTAACTTTAAAACCGGATAATCTCGATGAATTTAAGGCTTGTTTTGAAAAACATGTCGCCGGGCACATATTACCTGAACAACTGATTCCAGGCATTGACGTTGATACAGAACTCAAAATTAAAGATATCACGCCTAAATTTTATCGCATTCTCAAGCAATTTGCCCCCTTTGGCCCTGATAATATGAAACCTGTCTTTGTGTCACGTAATGTGTACGACAATGGATGTGCCAGGCAAGTGGGAAAAAACAAGGAACATCTAAAACTTAAAGTCATTCAGCAACCAGGGGCCAACCTGGCCATTGATGCTATTGGTTTTGGATTTGGTGATTACTATGATCAAATTAAAGATTTTCAGGCTTTTGATATATGTTATACCATTGAAGAAAATTTATTTATGGGTAAAACAAGCCTGCAAATGATGATTAAAGATATAAGACCAAAAAAATCCGAAGGTATAACAAACTGATAAATAATATACATGAGTTCAGTCTAAAAAGCCATTTTAATCCCCCAGTTATTTCGTTTATAGTCAAAATTAATATTTGATGTTTAAATAGGAACACGCAAATCCCGTATTATGTGATGTTATTACCCTGTCTGCAGACAGGCAGGTTAGTGTGTTTGTGGTTTCGTGGGAAATTTTGTGCAAATTTTGTAAAAACGAGGGCAGAGCTCAAGCAAGCTTGTGCTATGCCGAGTGCGCCGTATTGCGCTGTACTGAGCCTGCCGAAGTGAGCCCGGTCGAAATGCAGCCAAAATTATGTAAATTTTGTTATGTTAGCTTTTTATACTGGGCTCATGCATCAAACGCATAAGATAAAATTAATATATAATGACAAATGGTAAAACAAATATTTGATTTAGAATTGCCTGTTTTTTTTCGGCCCTCTACCCCTGTTTTTCTAACCTGCATTTTGGTTAACATAACTTAAATTATAGTAATTATCAACTATACATAATCTTTAATGGTAGTTAGTATATCTTTTGACTTTATTGGCTTGGGCAAAAATCCATCAAAGCCATATTCCAATACTTTCATTTTATCTGCAGCATTTCTAAATGCACTCTGTGCAATTACGGGGACACTGGGATTAATGCTTTTAATAGCTTGCATAACTGCAACCCCATTCATATCAGGCATATTGTGATTTGCAAAAACAAGCTTAACATCTTGATTTGCTTTGAATTTTTCAATGGCTTCATCTCCGCTGTTTGCCATGATAACTTGTATGTTTTTGTGGCTTAAAATGGCTTTGATGTATTGTTTACAGTTGGGGTTATTTTCTACAACCAGTATTTTTAATTTACGTCCTTCCATGAGCTCATATAGCTGTTTGCTTTTAAATTTTTTGGGCTTTTGTTTTTCCCTATTTCTGCAATCTTTTGGCAGACTTACAAAAAAACATGTTCCACCCTGTGTTGGCGAATCTATAGATATTTTACCTCCCAGCAATTCTGTCATGTTCTTTGCAATAGCAAGCCCTATACCTGCACCACCATAGCTTCTTGTATGCGAAGGTTCCAATTGCCTGAAGTTTTCAAAAATGATTTCCTGGTATTCCTTTTTGATGCCGATGCCTGTGTCCTGAACATAAAATATCAATTGGCCTGCTTTTGTTTTGTATCCCAGCTCTATTTTGCCGTGATGGGTAAATTTTATTGCATTTTCCAGCAAATGGATTAATATATGCCTCAGGCGCATATGATCGGTGGTGATGTATAATTCAGTATTTCCGGATATGTCTAAATCCAGTTTAAGTCCTTTTTTTTCTGCTTCCGGCCTGTATTTCTTAGCAATGTGTTTTAAACTGTCGTGAATGTTTAAATTCTGAAAATGTAAATCAACTTGTCCGGTTTGTATTTCTGAAAGATCAAGTATGTTGTTTATCAGATGGAGTAATTGGAAATTCTTTTCAGTGATAATATCAGCGAATGTTTTCATTTCTTCACGGGTGGTTTCTTCATCTTTTATCATTTGTGTAAAACCTATGATACCATTCATTGGTGTTCTTATTTCATGGCTCAGGTTGGATAAAAAAGCTGATTTCAGCATATCGCTCTCTTCGGCTTTAATCTTAGCCATGGATAGTGCTTTATGACTTTTGTTGAGTGCTTTGTTTTTGTTTTGGATATCCTGAATAAACTTATGAATACTCCAGGTCCCTATCAAAGCCAGTATCCCTGAGCTGATAAGAAAAAAATTGTTTGCTATTAGCCAATAACCACTGGTGGTTTTATCTGTGAAATGTACATCCTGGGTGAGGTGAACAATGATGTTGTAAATAAGCACGGCGGAGATAAGAAAAAATAAACTTTCTTTGGTGGAGAAGCGAAAAATAAAGCCTGACCACAAAATAATCAGGATAAGCCCTGCATAATAACCTAGTGATGCTGGTTCATGCTGGTCTGCAATGTATATCATGGCCAGGATACTAAGCTCTGCAACAAACAAAGTGCCTATCAGGATTTTTTTGGCAAATCTGTGAAAATATTGGCTGTAACTAAACATCAATACACCTAGAATAACAGGGCAAACGATAGCAAAGCGAATTATCCAGATTGTCTGGTAATGCTCCGGGGCCATGAAAGGGTCAATGAACCCAAATAAGGCATATATTAATAATCCGGCTATAAGTCCAGTCCGGATCTCTTTCAAAGTAATGATCCCATCACCGGAAATATAATCTTTTTTTGATTTCATTCCATAGCTTTAAAAAAATGCTGTGTATATATTATATCAAAAAGGCAGATCATCACCGTTGCCGGCATCTTCGGCGAAAGGATCATCCTGGATTTCATCTTTCCCTGGCGGTGGGGCTTCATTCTCAGGTGGTGTACTGCCGGCATCAGTTTTGTCAACAGTGTTAATTTTCCACACTTTGACATCGGTAAACCAGCGTCCTTTGAATTCCCTGCTTTCAATATTAACAGATGCTTTAATGTTGTCTCCGGTGTTTAATCCTGAAATATCTACTTTATCATTCCAGTTTAGAAGGCATACTTTTTTGGGAAATTGCTCCTGGGTTTCGATGATAAGTTCTTGTTTTTTCCACGGGCCCCTTGCTGATTCTCCTGTTACCGGGTCGTTGATTTGAATGAGTTTTCCTGTGATTTCCATAAATAGCAATGATTTTTTATTAAATAATGTTTTTAAAAATAGTTATTCTCTGAGAATTCAGCAAATATTTTATTGCTGATTTTTTAGTTTTTCCCGCTTGTGGGCTTTATACATTTCTATGGCAAGGCCGTCGGCCAGCCCGATGCGTGGGGCAATCAAGTTGGGTAAACGTCCCCATTTTGAGAGTTTTCTGAAAATTTTGGCTGCAGGGACAATAACATCAGCACGGTCAGGCCTGAGCCCCATTTTATTGATACGCTCATCCAACGACAAAGCTTTAAGTTTGCTGTATGCTTTATTGAGTTGTTCTTTGCTGATGGTATGTTTGTCAATATCGCCGTAGAGTTTGGTGAGTTTATTGATGTTTCCGCCTGAGCAAATGCAATTGACTTCGCCATGGTTTTCCCTTGTAGATTTTACCCATTGTTTCATGTCTTCCCAGTCGTCAGAATGCACTTTATCCAGTAACAAACGTATGGTACCAATGGGGAATGACTTTGATTTCACAAAAGCCCCGTCGGCGAAATATGATATTTCTGTGCTTCCACCCCCAACATCAATAAAAAGTGTGTTTTCATACACCAACTGAAAATTGGTATTGGTGGCTTTGCTAATGATCTTCGCTTCTTCGATACCATCAACCATTTCCAGGTTAATGCCACAAGCCTCTTTGATTCTGCCCAAAACTTCATCTTTATTGTCTGCTTCACGTACAGCAGCAGTAGCACATGCCCTGAACATCACCGGCTCATATACATCCATCAGCAATTGATAAGCTTTTAGGGTTTTTATTGTCTTGTCAATCTTGGTTTCGGAAATGTACCCTTTTTCAAATACATCCAGCCCCAGTCTGAGCGGAACCCTTGTCATCGTGGCTTTATCCGTAAAAGGCCGGCCAAAACGTTCATAAACAGTGGTTATCAATAATCGCCCGGCATTTGATCCGATGTCTATGGCTGCAAATAACATATTTTCAATTTAGTTGTTACAATGTTTTTCTTTCAGATAATCGTATGTATCCCACTGTGAGCGTACATTTTTCTTATTGTCATGTTTAAACCTGTTGGCAAAAGTACCGTCAACAATGCGGGCTTTGGTGTTGTCATTCAATTGAATATCCAGCATATCAAGGAGTTCAGTTTTTAAGTCCGTTTCATAAACCGGTGTTGTTACTTCAACGCGTTTATCGAGGTTACGTCCCATCCAGTCTGCAGAACCGATAAAAACTTTTGTGTTACCACCATGCCCGAAAGCGATGATCCTTTGATGCTCCAGAAATTTATCCAGGATACTGTAAACTTCGATATTGTCGCTTGTGCCTTTAATGCCTGGAATCAGCGTACAAATGCTGCGAATAATCATTTTGATTTTAACCCCGGCCTGAGAGGCTTTGTACAGTTTGTTTACCATGCGCTTGTCATCGAGGTTGTTCAGCTTTATGACAGCCCAGGCATCCCTGCCTGCTTTGGCTTCGTCAATTTCGAAATCCAGCATTTTCAAAAAGAAATTACGTGTTCCGAATGGGCTTACGATCAGATGGCTAAACCGCATTGGCCGGTATGTGGCTTCAAAAAGTTCAAATACTTTACGTATTTCATGTGTGATGGACGGATTGCTGGTAAGCAGGCCTGTATCGACATATAATCTGGCTGTACTTTCATTGAAGTTGCCGGTACCGGTATAACCGAAATACATATTTTTGTTATCTTCTTTACGCCGGATAAGCAACAGTTTTGCATGAATTTTAAATCCCGGGATGTTTTTGATGATCTTTACACCAGCCTCCTGCAATTTTTCGGCAAGATAAATGTTTTGTTTTTCATCGAAACGTGCCTGAACTTCAAGGAATACCTTAACATTTTTTCCGTTTCTGGCCGCATTGATAAGGGCATTAATAACCGCCGACGGGTTTGCAACCCGGTATAGTGTCATTTTGATAGACCTGACTTTCGGGTCAATGGATGCTTCACGTAGCAGATCCAGAATATGATGAAAAGTCTGGTAAGGATAATGCAGCAGTATATCTTTTTTTTGAATGGCATTAAAAACGCTTTCCCCTGCTTTGATATCACGGTGCCAAATGTGTTTTATTTTTTTGTATTGATGCTCATGACCAAGTAAAACAGGAAAATCTATAAAATCTTTGGAATTGTGATACCGGTCACCCTCTACCAGGTGATGCGTTTTGCTGCCGGAAATTTTGGAGATAATTTTATCCCGTAAAAATACCGGCATATCCCTGTCATAAACAAACCTTACCGGCGGACTGGTTTTGCGTTTTTTCAGGCTGTCAGACATGATCTCAAGGAAACTCTTGGATACATCTTCTTCGATATCCAACTCAGCATCACGGGAGAATTTAAAGGTATATGCTTCATAACCGGTATAGTTAAAAACAGCAAATATGTCATGAAGGCAATACCTGATTACATCATCAAGCAAGATGATGTATTGATTTCCATGTTTTGGTGGTAATATCAAAAAACGGTCAACTTCTTTTGCCGGGATTTTTATTATTGCCTGATGTGGTTTTTCAGGTTTACTTTCCCTGTGTAAAACCACACCAAGGTAAATGCTTTTGTCTTTAAGATAATCTGTGTCTTTGAGGTTTTTTATCATAATGGGGAAAAGGTACTGCCTTACATTTTCCCTGAAAAATTGCCGGACAAAAGTCCCGTGTTCTTCTGACAATTCATTTTCGTTGAGAATAAACACTTTATTGTTTTCAAGCGCCTTTCGCACATTTTCAAACGCCTTTGAAAATGCCTTTTGCTCTTTGTTGACAATATCGTACACTTCGGCAAGAATGTTACGATAATAGGCTGCTTTTTTGGGATAGTCTTTTTCATTTAATGTTACAAGCCGATTCAGTGTGCCTACCCTTACCCTGAAGAATTCATCCTGGTTATTTGAAAAAATGCCGAGAAACCTTATCCTTTCCTGTAACGGGTTATTGTCATCATTGGCTTCTTGTAAAACCCTGTTGTTGAACTGTAACCAACTTATTTCCCTGTTTACATATAGGTTTTTATTCATGCTTACAATAATTATTGCCGGTTGTTAAGGGGCCTTCTATTAATTCTTTTCTTTCAAGAAACAAATGTAATGAATAATATGCAAGGCATAAATTTTTCTGAATAGCCATAGCTATTTTAGAAAAATTTTAACGCAGTCAGATTGTTTATTATATTTTCATAATTTTGGCTGCATTTCGATGCTTCGGCGCAGCTCAGCACATCGCTTCGCTCACTTCGACTGGGCTTACTTCGGCAGAGCCTGTCCCGACCTGTCCCGAACTTGTTTCGGGGCTCAGTACAGCGCAGTACGACGCAATACATCGCACTCGGCATAGTCAAAGCAACCCTTCGACTATGCTCAGGACAGCGGCTTTGCCTCTGCCCTCGTTTTCATAATTTTGGCTACACTCGGCAGAGCTCAAGCAAGCTTGAGCTCTGCCCTCGTTTGCACAAAATTTGCACAAAATTTGTTCCCGTAGGATTTTCAGCGTTTCTCATATACTGCTTCAAATTTTATTGCATTATCCCGATAGTGCTTCAAAAATTTTCATTGTCTGTGAAAAACGCTGAAAATCTTGATGCGAAAGAATTATTAGAAGTCCCCTTAAACTAAATCGTGAAATTACAAAAATATTTTGGCTTGATTAAGCATTTTGAATGCTTATCGTTTTCAAAACAAAATTTGCAGATGTGATAGAAATTTATTTATTTTACAATAACGTGGTATTAATCATAAAAAAACAGATATGAAGCGAATTAATCTTATTGTATTGATCTTCCTGGTCATCAGTTATACATCAATAAGCGGACAGGA
>JBNJGX010000065.1:0-10205 GCA_051748025.1 Bacteroidota bacterium | reverse complement strand
ACTAATCAGTCGTTATTTAAGCTGCTTTGCCACAGATTTACATAATGTTGCACTCGTCGGAGCTCAAGTAACCCGGATTCATGTTAATATTGTTTATTTTCAACAGCCATTACATGTCCCCGATGATACGGAATGTAATTTTCTTTAGGTGAAAAACAGGAATTATCACCATTGGTTTATTTTCTGTGGAACTAAAATCAAATGTTAAAACTCAAACAAAAAGATAATTCAGTTTTTATTCGTCATCTTCATACAAAGTCAATGAATATTCATCATTACCATGCCACATGGTTAGCTCATCACCTGCTTCATTGAGTGCATATTTTTCGATTGCATAATAGTTGCTATCACCGTCAGCTTCAAACTCACAGTAAGTAATGTGGATTAATAAATATTTATTTCCGTCAATTTCACCTAGATCACTTATCATCCCTGACTGAGATCCATCATCCTGTTCCCACATAAAAGCCCCTGATGCTTCAATACTCATGGAGGCAATGGTATCCTCGTCTATCATCAGCCATTCCCCTTCAAGTGCCTCAGGATCTGAAGGATTACACTTTTTTACGTCAATGTCTCCGAATGATGTTGTCACTGTCATGGTTTGTTCATCGGAAGAAAACTCTAGCGGCAAAATCCTTTCTTCCCGGTTATCTTCATTCCAGTCATATATTTCATCTGACCAGGAATGATCAGGATAAATAACCATTTCATTGTCATCATTAAGGCTGTATAAACCTTTTAACCCTGCTGC
Source organism: Bacteroidota bacterium (assembly GCA_051748025.1). Lineage (GTDB taxonomy): Bacteria > Bacteroidota > Bacteroidia > Bacteroidales > ML635J-15 > JAQIBY01. The sequence goes on along the minus strand of JBNJGX010000065.1, from coordinate 9,451 downwards.
CGGATCGCTGTCAAGAAAAGAGCACATCAAAAAATCCGCCGTTTCAAAACTGTAAAACACAGTGTTGCAATCTTTTTCGTCCCATCCCTCAAATGTTTCATCATAAAATCCGATCCAACTCCCATAATGGGGATTTCCATATTCATCATTATTATCATTTTCATCATCATCATCATCATTACAACCAAAAGCTAATACCATGGCACCGATAAAAGCCAGTGAAAAAATCCAAAAATTTGTTTTTCTGTTTTTCATGTTTATTACTTTTAAATCATTATTAAAATCAGTTATTATTTAAAACGCAGTATAAATAATTCTTTGCCTTTTTAGAAATAACCTTTTATCCTTTATTAATTCTCAAAAATAATATTTTATTGATTAAACTTCAAAAAAATAATCAATTAATTTTTAGATTGTTCCTTATTTGAAACAACATGACCATATATGTTTACTGATTTAAGTTTTGTGCTCATAAACCAAATCCCTTACTGAAGGATAAGTATTTTGTACAAGTGCCGGTATTTCATTTTTATCTATCCACATACATTTTTCTATATCTTCTTCAATCTGTGGTTGGATGCAACTGTTATTACCAGTGTACAACATGTTGAACCAGTGGTTTTCTTTTAACACCATTTCTCCCTTCTGCTTATACATGTGATAAGTTATTCCAAGTTTGCCTGTTATGGTTAAATTATGCCTAACCATATTGCATTCTTCTGACACTTCACGCAAAGCACAGGCTTCAGGTGATTCTCCGTTTTCAGCTTTTCCTTTTGGCAAATCAATTTTTTTATGCCTTACAATAAACAAATACATGTCTTCCTTATTATTAACAAGTCCGCCCCCTGCAATAATTACACGGTAAGCATGCTTAATAAATGCAAGTGTACGTTTCGGATCTGTACCATAAATATTCAAATGTTTTATTTCCCTGTTGGTAATAAATCTATTTATTTTTACTTTTATATCGCTGATTTCTGAAATATTTACTGACTGAATATCAGCATTATGATGATTTAATTTATCAAGACTGAGAGAAATTAAACGTTTTTTATAATAAATTTTAATCATATCACATGGAAAAAATTTCACAACAAATTGCCAATCATTTATTGCAAATTAAAGCAATAAAACTGGAGCCACAAAACCATTTTACATGGTCATCAGGATGGTATAGTCCCATTTATTGTGACAATCGTAAAACCTTATCATATCCGGCCGTACGATCTGATATCCGGGATGCATTTGTACAGGCAGCCCTGGCAAAATACAGTGAACCGGATGTTATTGCGGGTGTTGCTACAGGCGGAATTGCACATGGTGTACTAGTGTCTGAAAAGATGGAAAAACCGTTTGTTTATGTCCGGTCTCAATCAAAAGGTCATGGCATGGGAAACCGTATTGAAGGTGTGGTAGAAAAAGGTCAAAAAGTGCTGGTTATTGAAGATCTGATATCAACAGGGAATAGCAGCCTTAATGCTGTAGAAGCACTGCGCAATGCGGGGTGTGAAGTGATTGGCATGATTGCCATTTTTACCTACAATTTTGAGATTGCCGCTCAGAATTTTGAAAAAGCCGGTGTACAATTGTTTACCCTGAGTGATTATGAAACTTTGCTAAAGCAGGCGAGCGCTGAAGGGTATGTTGAAAAAAGTGATATGGAAACCCTGAAAGAATGGCGTAAAGATCCGGGCAACTGGAAAAAATAAAAACCATATGTCAAAACTTGAAATTGTCAGTAAAACCGGAAAAATACCGAACCAGTCGGAACGGATATACAATTTTTTGTCTGATTTTCGTAATTTTGATCGACTGGTGCCGCCAGACGCTGAAGGTTGGTCTTCAACTGAAGATACATGCAGGTTTAATATCAAAGGGCAAAGTATTGGCATGGAGATAATAGACAGAGTGCCTCATAAAACCATAAAAATCCGCGGTGCAGAAGATTCGTCTTTTCCGTTTTTATTTTGGTTACAGCTTAAGGAAATTGCAGCATATGACACACGAGTAAGGCTTACTCTGCATGCTGATGTCAACATGATGCTGAAAATGGTGATGAAAAAACAGCTAAAAAAAGCCCTTGACCAACTGGTAGATCAACTGGCAATCATTCCTTATCCGTAATTTGTATAGTATGCGTGACCAAGACAGAACCAATATAAATTACAAAATATTTTAATCTGTCTATGCTATGTAGCATATAGAAAATTGGAAAATCCAAAAAACTTCATTAGTTTTGACAAAGTGAAACCAAAACATAAAAGTTATGCCAGAATTAAATTGGTCAGAATTGCCTTTCGGCTACATAAAAACAAATGCAAACTTACGCGCTTATTTTAAAGATGGCAAGTGGAGCAAACCAGAAATTTCCACTTCCGAACACATTAACATACACATGGCTGCCACTGCTCTGCACTACGGGCAGGAAGCTTTTGAAGGTATGAAAGCATACCGCGGGAAGGATAACAAGATCCGGTTATTCCGCTGGGAAGAAAACTGGAAACGCATGGAAAGTTCTGCACGGGGGATTATGATGGAACCTGTACCCAAAGTGCTTTTCAAAGAAATGATCGTGGAAGCCATTAGAAAAAATGAGGAATTTGTGCCGCCATATGGCACCGGTGCTGCCTTGTATGTGCGTCCGTTCTTATTTGGTTCCGGGGCAGAAGTTGGTGTAAAACCGGCTCAGGAATATACTTTTGTTGTGTTTGTAACCCCCGTAGGCCCTTATTTCAAAGGTGGGTTCAAGCCCATTAAAATTGCCATTGTCCGTGATACCGACCGTGCTGCACCACAGGGAACAGGAAGCATAAAAGTTGGGGGCAACTATGCTGCATCCCTAAAAGGTGTACAAAGGGTCAAAGAAGCAGGATACGGCTCTCCATTGTATCTTGATGCCAAAGAGAAAAAATACATTGATGAAATTGGTGCTGCTAATTTTTTCGGTATCAAAGACAATACGTATATCACACCGAAATCATCATCCATATTGCCATCCATTACAAACAAGAGTTTGATTGAACTGGCTAAAAAAATGGGAATGAAAGCAGTACGGCGACCAGTTCCTGTAGAAGAGCTGGATAGTTTTGAAGAAGTAGGCGCATGCGGCACTGCTGCCATCATTGCACCCATTGGGGAGATTAAAGATATGGATAGCGGTAAAGTTTACACATACTGCCCGGATGGCAAACCTGGTAAAATCTCCGAAAAACTTTATAATACGCTCATTAATATCCAATACGGCGATGAGCCAGATCCATTTGGGTGGATAGAGGTGCTTGACATCTGATATTCTTACAAGATCAATCCAAGAAAAATGCTTTTGTCACTGCCTGTCCGGCTTTAGACGGAAAATTTGCAGAAAAAGCAAATTTGCATGCCAAAAGTCATTATGGATCTTTTTAAAGCCCCGGATTAAGGTCGGTAAACATCCCTTATTCGGGGTTATTCACATTAGACCCCGTTCGGGGTCGGGGGTGGTGTTAGTATCCGGTGGCTTCGTATCCGGTGGCTTCGAGACATCACGACTTTCGTCGTGACCCTCAGCCACCTGTACTGTACCACCACAGGTGATTGAGGGATTCGACGCCAGGCGATGCAGTGAGCATAGTCGAACTGAGAAGCGTCTCGAAATCACCGGCATCAAGGCAGAAATGTCTCAAAATCCCCGGCATCACAGAAGCCACCGGATTTCACCTCACCACCGTAAAATTTTAGCTCCTCGCTTAGCGATTAGCCTGGGCTATTGCCGCCGCTAATTCGCTTAGCGAGGAGCTGCCCGAATATTTGTTTGTTGATGATTTTGTAAGCCAGGGAATTCCAGGTAGAGTTTGAATGTATTTTTCGCGGAAATGCTTATTTTGCCTTTACTTCGTTAAGCACATCAAATCTGCCGCCGCTGAATGTAAATACTTTCCACAGGTTTCCACGTTGACCTTCTTTGATATTGATGGTTTTAACAAGATTGTCTCCGACATACACCCTGACAGTGGCACCGGATTTTGAAATGCGTTTTGAATTATCTTTATTCCGGTTGGAATAATCGTGAACAAAGCAGGCATATTCATCACTTTCTGTAATATCATTGATTGTAACTGTTTCAGGGCCAAAGCCATTTCTGTCATCGCGGTCAAGCTGGCCTGTTCCATCAGCAAGGACACGGGTATTCCGGTAAGAAATATGGTATTTTCCTTTGTTCATAAAATGGACATCAAGGTCTCTGGGGCGCCTGTCCCAATCCAGCACCACACGCATGCTTCCAACCTCAAGCCCTGTAGAAACAGAAAACCGGTTACGGAAAATGGTACCTGCCCTGATCTGAAATTCATAAGTGGCAGGGATATATCCTTCAGCGGAGAATTTTGCAGGGTAATTCCCATCTTCTTCAATGATATCAAAACGGACTTTCCCGTCGTAATCGGTTTTATATGTTTTATCCTTAACGACAACCTGCGCTGATTCAACCGGTTCGCCGCTTACCGCATCAAAAAACCTGAGGGTCATTTGTTGGTTTTCTTCTTCTTCAAACGCATCATCGAATTTGTCTTCCATGGTTTTAAATTTGTCTTCAACATCTTCCTGTGCCATGGCCGGGCCAAATGCAAAAAACATAAAGCCAATTAAAAGGTAGGTTTGTTTTTTCATATGATATTTTTTTTGATTTTTTGTAAAAATACAAAAATAATGCCTAATCAGTACTCCCTCTGAAAAAACAGGGGAACTTCAAAAAAGATAACTTTAATTTGTCTTTGCAAATATAGCACTTATGAAGTTCACCTGCCTGACGCCAGGCAGGGCTGGTCAGGAAATCCAAAACCAGCCTGAGGGCTGGCAGGCTGGTTTTGAAAACAAATGGGTGATTTGCCTGTTATAATACATATATGTTAACACTAAAACTTCTACTATTATGAGAAAAACAAAGATCCTGTTAATTCCTTTCATTGTTGTTATTTTGATTTCCTGTCAGACTGGTGATAAAGAGAAGAGTCAACAAGAAACAGGGGATAACAAAGCGCAAACAGAAGAATCCACAAAAAAACTAACCGATGAAGGGCTTCCGGCGTCAGAATATGGGTTTGGAGACCTGCCATATGCGGCAAATGCACTGGAACCCGTTATAAATAGCGAAATAATGAGGTTACACTATGGTAAACATCATAAAGGATATTACAAAAAATTTCTCAATGCCTTAGACAGCAAATCATATGAAAGAAAAGACCTGGCATACATTTTTAGCCATATTGATAATTACGATACGTCAGTGCGGAATAATGGTGGGGGGTATTACAACCACTGGGTTTTCTGGAAAAATTTGTCACCTGACGGAGGTGATAAACCGGGTGATGATTTGTTAAAAGCCATTGAAGAGGATTTTGGCAGTTGGGATGATTTTGTTGATGCATTCAGTGAAGCAGCCGCCACACAATTTGGCAGCGGTTGGGCCTGGCTGATATCCGACAAATCCGGAGATCTTCAGGTTATAAACACATCAAACCAGGATAATCCAATCATGAGCATTACAGAAGAACAAGGATATCCGCTTCTGACACTTGATGTCTGGGAACATGCTTATTATCTGCAATATAAAAATGACAGGGGCGCATATATTGATGAATTTTGGAATATTATCAACTGGGAAGAAGTAAGTAATCGTTATGAAATGGCATTGGAAGGTGAATATTTTATGCCCTGATGAATGTCTTATACTCACAATTAATAATAAAATCCTTATAGGTTTAACCAATTGGCAGATGCAAATGGTTAACCAGGGGGTTTGATAATTATCCGCAGCCCGGCGGAGCTGGATATCCTCCTGTGCTGAACCGGCATTTTTTGCGCTGCAGGCAGAGTGACAGGAGAAACTCCTGCCTGCAGTTTACCTCAAATCCGAAGGTGGTTTACTACTGCAGGTCTAAACTGTACGCCACCTGCGGATTTGAGGTATGGCAAAAAAGCCGGTTCAGGGCAGGAGATAGAAAGCGGAGACGGTAGCCTGCCGGGCATAAGGCCTGGGGGTATGCAGGCAGGCGTATGCTGCCCAAAATATAAAAAGCAAAACAAACTTCCATCCTGCCCATTGATTCTGAAAATTTAATTATCTTTAAAAAAAATATGACATTGTTTATGGAATATGTATAAACGAAGCATCAATACCGTAAACATAGATGTAAAAAGCAAAATCCTGAATTATGAAAAAAACGTATGTATTAATCCTCTTTCTGATTTGTTTATCAATGAATCAGCTCCATGCACAAGACGGCAAAAAATGGGTAATGGCATGGGATAAAATTAGCAAATATGAAGAAAAAGGCCTGCCGCAATCTGCCCTTAAGCTTGTTGACAGTGTTTTTAACGAGGCGATAGAAGCCGGTGCGGATGAACAGGTATTGAAAGCCACCATTTACCGCATCAAACTGAAAAATTATTACCAGGAAAATCAGATCGTGGAAGCCATTGAAAGCATTCGGCTGGAAAATGATGATTATTCCCCGGAATTGAAAGCTTTTTCGAACATGCTGGCTGCAAAATTATACAGGATGTATTACACCAGAAATCGCTATAATATCGACAGGCGGACAAGTACAGGAAACTTCCGCGAAGACGATATTGAAACCTGGACAAAGGATGACTTCAGCAAAGCCATTGATAAGCATTTTAACAAAGTACTGGAGCATAAAAACAAACTGGCAAAAATTTCAATAAAAAAATTCCCCGAGATTATAAAACAGGATGATTACAGTTTTGAAATCCAGCCTTCTTTGTACGATTTTTTCGCCCATGAGATGGTGGACCATTATGTGAATCAGTACAAAAACAACCGCCATTATAATAACCAGGAAAAGCCATGGCTTCAAAAGCCGGATGTGTTTTTGCCGGCATTGTTGTTTGTAACCACTGATTACAGCATGGACAAAGGGAATGATGCTGAAAAAGCGATGGCAGTATTGAAAGGGCTTTTGAAATACAGGCTAAGCGATGATATCACTGTTGCCCGTGTATATACGGATTTAAGGCGCCTGCGTATCGCGAAAAGGTTTTTTTCCGGACAGAATGCTGAGGACAAACATTTTACTGCGTTATCCCATTTGCACATGCAATTTGAAGACAAGCCTGTTGTCAAAGATATTGCCATAGAACTGGCAAAATGGTATAAAAATAAAGCTGATGACATACAGCATATCCCCGGTGATACAGTGAAAGCAGCCAATTATAAAAAGGCGGATTCCATTTGCGATATTATCATTGAGGAACATTCGAAATCTGCAGCCGTAAAAGAGGCTATGATGATAAAAAAGCAGTTAAGGGACCGTTCACTGGATTTTAAATCTGAAAACAATGTGATAGCAGAGCAGGCATTCCCGGTCTATGTTGAGTATAAAAATATTGAGAAACTGCAGTATTCGGTGTTGAAAATTGATCCCGAAGAATTTAAGCAGTTGAAGCGGAAGCACTATGGCAAACAACGTATCGAAGCTTTGCTGAATGCCGGTGATATTATCAGGGAAAGACAACTGGAGATGCCCGGCAATCCTGATTTTGTAAAACATTCAACCGAATTTGTCAGCGAGCCCCTGAAAAGTGGATTTTATGTTATATTCCTTTCACTGGAAGGCCCCGGTGAATTGGAAGATAATTACATTGTTTGCCGGTCAATGTTTGTCAGCAATATATCCTGGTACACAAGTCAAAAATCAAATTCCGAACAAATACGTTTGTTTGTAACAGACAGCAAATCCGGTAAACCGGTGGTAAATGCCAAAGTCAAAGTTTTAAAGCAAATTTACGATTATAAAAACGGCAAATATATTTATAAGCGGGAGGCCCGTACAAAAACTTCAGATGAAGGCATTGCTGTTTTCAACCCGGGGGATGATTATTCAAATTATGCTTTTGAAATTGATACGGGTGATGAAATATTGCTGACAGGTGAACAGTATTACTATAATTACAACAGACGTCACGGAAACAGGTCACGTGAAAAAGTGCATTTTTTTACCGACAGGGCTGTTTACAGGCCGGGCCAGACCATTCATGTGAAGGGGATTTGTTTGCAAGGCAAGGACAAACAGCAAAAGCTCATGAAAAATTACACCACCAGCATCAGGCTGTTGGATGCCAACCGTCAGACTGTCAGTGAAAAAACCGTTACAACCAATGAATTCGGAAGTTTTAACACGGAATTTATTATCCCTGAGGGCTTGCTTAACGGAAGGCTTACCCTGAAAACGCCGCATGGATCCACAAATGTTATGCTGGAAGCCTATAAACGCCCGTCATTTGAAGTGAAAATTGATGATTTTGATGGTAATTACATGCTGGGCGAAGAGATGACCATAGATGGCGTGGCTGAATCATACACCGGTGCGTCTGTCAGCAATGCAGCGTACAAATACCGTATTTACCGCGAACCTGTATTCCAGAACCGCTCCATGTATTATTATTCGTATTTGCCGCGACAACGAAAAATGGTAACCCATGGTAACGGAAAAACAGATAAAACCGGGCGTTTTAATTTGGATTTTATGCCAAAAGCTGCGCCGTCTTATCCCAAAGATCAGGATATAAGCTTCCGTTTTGTTGTGGAAATTGACATTACCGATATCACAGGTGAAACACAAAGTGACACACGTTCTGTGACCATTGGCTACAGAACGCTTAAAATGCATACCAACCTGCCGGAAAACATGGATGTCTCTGATATTGACAGTCTGACAATTGAGAGCATGAACCTTAACAATGAACAGGTGGGCACAGAAGGAAGTTTGGTAATTTATAAACTGGAACAACCCGGTGAAATACTTGTTGATAAAGCCTGGAATGTGCCGGAATTTCCCATGTTGTCAAAAGAAGAATGGAAAGACAAACTGCCGGGGCATGCTTATGCTGATGAAAATGAGATACAGCATTATCCTGAAGAAAAACAACTGGCCGATATGGCTTTTGACACCGGGGAAAAGCAACAATATACTTTTCCCGGCAGCGGAAAATTAAAACCCGGGGCATATAAAATCGAGTTGCATGCAGAAGATGTTTTTGGTGTGCCCGTGGTTGAAGAAGAGTTTATCCGTATTTACGACAGATCAGCACGAAAAACCAAAGTGCTTACCCCGTTAAGCCTGAACGCAAATACATACGTTTATTCTGTTGGTGATGTCATTGAACTTGAAGTTGTGTCTGCTTTCAGTGATGCGATGGCATACGTTGTGGTTGAACACGAAAACGAAAATCTGTATGACCAGTGGATAAATCTGGATAAAAGCAGGGAAATACTGGAATTTGAGGTCACAGAAGAACTGCGTGGTGGAGCAACCATCAACGCCATACTGATAAAAAACGGGGAAATCTATCAGAAAACCAGGAATATTACGGTGCCTTATGAAAATAAGCAATTACAGGTTGAGTATTTACACTTTCGTGATGAAACCATGCCGGGACAGGATGAAGAAAT
>JBNJGX010000064.1:0-10270 GCA_051748025.1 Bacteroidota bacterium | reverse complement strand
CAGGCAACATATTTCCAAGGGGCACAATGCCTTTTGACATCATATCACGGCCGGTATCATACACAAACATGTGGACATATCCCCATATGGTTTGCAGCGTCATAAACATGTGTACACCTTTGGCATGTGCACGTTCTATGGCGGGATACAGTTCTTTATTGACATGTCCCAGGCCGGTTCCGACGATGATAATTCCTTTATACCCGGCATCTACCAATAAATCAAGTGTATCCGGCTTCATTCCGGGATAATAATACAACATTGTGACTTTGTCATTGAAATATGGTTTAATGCTTACCTTTTTATCATCACGCCGTTTATTGTACTGCTTTTTTATGGGGTCAATGGATTTACGGTTTATCATGGCCACTGGTGTATCACCAATGGTTCTGAAAGTAGAACGGTATGAAGAGTGCATTTTACGCACCCGTGTGCCTTTGTGCAGCAGGCCATATTCATCAGAAGTCGGGCCAAACATGCACACCAGCACCTCCGCAATATCAGATTCACCGGCAGCTTTCATGGCATGCATAAGATTAAGGGCAGCATCAGATGATGGTCGGTCGGAGCTTCGCTGAGAGCCAACAAGCACTACAGGAACAGGGAGATTCTGGCACATAAAGGTAAGTGCAGCACCCGTATGGTGTAGTGTATCCGTACCATGACCGATGACAATGCCATCAATGCCGCTTTCGATTTCTTTACCGATGGCTTTGGCCAACTCCACATATTGTTTTGGCCCCATGTTTTCAGAAAAGACAGCAAATACCTTTTCGGTATCCAGGTTACAGATATCGGCAAGTTCAGGCACTGCTCCATACAGCTCTCCCGGCGAAAAGGCAGGTATCACGGCACCTGTTCTGTAATCAAGCCGGGAAGCAATGGTGCCACCTGTACCAAAAAGTTTGACATGAGGCAGGTTTTCCGTATAAGGAAATTCCTTTTCAGGAATACCATAATTGGCTTTTTTGTAGCCATCTTCTTTCATATCAGTTATGGTATCAATATCCAGTCCGATGTTGTAGCCGGTAATAATTTTCATCACAATGTGCTTGTCATCATCATTTTCGGACCGGGGCAACACCGTACCTTCAAATTTGCCCCTTGTTGTTTCTACTTTGGCATGTCCCCATACCCTAACCTGATATTTTTTCAGAAGCTTCAGTGCTTCACCTCTGTATCCCTGGAAAAAATCTTCACTCATCACTTAATCTTTTAAATAAACTAAAACTGTTTTTCTATTTTCTCAGCCATGCTGTTAAGCTTCATATTACCTATGGCCATAGGTTTAACCTGCCCTGCAACCCAGCATGTTCCGGCTTCAATGGTTTGCTTGCGGCCTTCTTTTTTAAATTTCTGTATCAGCAAAGGCACATTGTCCAATATCTCTTTTTCCGAACGACGTTTAAATTTGATTACAGACAAGACAGAATCAAAATCCATTTTTGGATGTTCATAGACGACCGGCATCATTTTATAAGCCAATTCTTTTTCAATATTATTATCTTTCAAGAATTTAAACAGGTTATAAATAATACCAAAATCAAATTCTGCTGCTTTTTTATAATGTCCTTCCACAAATTTCATATGATGACCAATGAATGTTCCGATAAAAGAAGCGTTATACCCCAGGTCATTGACAATTTTATCAATCAATCCGGGGAGGTTTCGTTTTAAGATATAGTGGTAGGTATCTTCAGGTATTTTCCACTTTCTGAATTGCACAATACGGTCAGAAACATCCACGGGCAAATTGGCACGTAAACTTTCAATATATTCACTGGAAAGCGGGATAGGCGCAGAATCTGTATCAGGATACATCCTGTCGGCGCCAGGCAGTACACGTTCGAACATTGTTGTCCCGTCTTCAAAGGATTTACGTGTTTCATTGGGCACACCATCAAAAGCCATTTGGCATCGTTCTTCAATGGTTTCGAGTGCCGTTTTAATATCATCTTCAGGTCCCCAGAATACAATCAGTGCATCGTTATCCTTGTCCCATTGCATTTTACTGCCAATGGTTTTTTTATCTTTTTCAGTAATAACCGGTTCAAACATTTCGGCATGCACCATATTGGGTTTTTCAATACATGCAATGACTTTGAGACGGTCTTCAATTTCATCGGCGAACACCTTATCCGGCTGGGTAAAATGCGACATAATGCCTTTAAATCCGGGAAGTTTCACTGCCAGGAGTTTATGACCTTCGTTCCGGGCAATTTTAATGGCAGGATGCTTAATATTAAAGTCATCATAATCGAGATATTCCGATTCAATTTTCCAATTGTCTGTGTCTTTTATTCTGTTTTTGAGGTCTTCCCTGATATGCAATAATGCCCATTGCCTGAAAGCTTCGACATGGGTCAGGTCCGGTATCCATTTGGTATGAGCAACCCCTTTTATCTCTACCCTTGTACCACCCCGGCAACTTACATTGACATCTTCCCTGCCTGTCCCAATGCCTGTTCGCACTTTATTTGTGCTTCTGTTCAGGAACCGGATATAATCACAAGTTTCTTTTACTTCATCCGGATTTTTACAATCGGGATATGTAACTGTTTCGATCAGGGGCATTCCCAGTCTGTCGGTTTTATACACCCTGTCATGTCCGATATCCGATATTTCACGGCAGGAATCTTCTTCGAGGCTCAGTTGTATCAGGCGAATATCTTTATTGGAAATCGGAATTTTACCTTCAACACCAATAATGGCAGTTCGCTGAAATCCGGTAGGGATACTACCGTCAAGATATTGTTTGCGCGTTATATGCACTTCGCCCACAATATTTAGTTTTGACAACAGGGAAATCTCGATGGCAATACCAAGTGCTTCATTATCCATTTTAAAAGGAGGCGTGTCATCCACCTCATAGGTACAGGCATTTTCATTGTTGAGACGGTAAAATATATTTTTCCTGGTTTTAAACTCCATGAGTGCAGTACCATCATATTCCCCCAGCTCACTCAATGTAGGCCTCATATGCCTGACAATCTCAGCATCATAATCATCATCTGCGTGATAAATACCGGCAGGACAACGGCAAAACAACTTTCGTTTTGTTAACAATTGCTGATGCACTTCCAGCCCGGACATAAAGCCAATCCGGTCATAATCTTCCTGCGTGGCCTGCTTGCGCTCAACATATCCTATTTTCTTTTTGGTTTCCTGGTAATTCTTTACAGGGTCAAATGCTTTTTTCATTTTTTTATCTTTTTTATTCACTCGCTTCACTCCACTCCTGATTAATTCCTATGATTACACATAATGAAATACGTGAAATATGTCCGGCAGCGCTTGGATAAATCATGTCTGTTCCATTCATAACCGGGTTTGTTAAATACATTTCGTAAAATCAACAGTAACCATAAAAAATACAACCTTAAATTTGGCCTTAAAAGTAGATTTTGTTTATTAAATTTCCAAAATCTATTGATAACAATCAAACATATGGATGATTTTGGATGTATGAGCCCAGTCTAAAAAGATAAAATAACAACATTTACATAATTTTGGCTGCATTTCGGCATAGCTCAATACGGCGCACTAGGCATAAAGAATGGCATAAGCATCAAAAATTAAAAATACCAAAAAGATCAATTTTTATTTTTTTTCTGGAAATATTGTTGTATCTTAGTACAAAATAAACCCGGTAATATTATAATGTGAGCCGGTTTTGTCTGTAAAATATTTTAATTGTCATCACAAAATTATGCCATTGGCGAAACCTTAGCGCGATGAAAAATTGAGAATCTTTAACCTTAATAACTAACATAAAACAAAAAGCTATGAAAAACTTTGAAAATTATTTGAAAATTTCAGTCGCAATTATTTTTTGCTGTGCTTTAGCAAATGAAATTCATGCACAACAAACCGGAAATCCACTAATGGGATTATCAACAAGACCAATTGAATATGTAGATTTTAATAATAATGATGCTGTGGAAAACATTCCATCACATAATATTGATGGCTTTGATCCTAATGACGAAAGCACATGGGATGAGGATGACCATAGTTTATTATCAGAAAAATATGGTGGGCAATCTCCTCAGTTTGCTTACCAGGTAGTAAATGACAAATATGGTAATCCATTGTTGTTTATTGTTGATGATTTTATCTATAATGAAGATGGAGAGGGATTTGATAAGCCAGGTATTGGTTATTACAATTTACATGGTGATGATAATATTTTTAACCCTTATAATTACTCTTGTGATTATGGTTTATATCAAAACATTGTTGTAATTCCGGATAAAAGTTCTTGTAATTCTTTCTATATTTTTTATGCATTGTTGGAATATCCAGAGGGAGTAGGTTCAGATATTGACATGAGTGTATACTACAGGAAACTGACATATATTAATGAAAATGAAATTATAATGACAGACCCATCAGAATTAAACAATGATTTCGATACAGGATGTTTGGAATTTTCAAATTTTACAATGAATGCAACAAGTTATAATGATGAATATGATGATTATCTTTTGATAATACAATATCTTGGTGAAGTTTTTATTAATAAAATTGATGGAGACCCCGGAAATTGCACATATAAAAAACTTGTTGCGCCTGATAGTAAAGAAGGAGAGTTATTTTTTAGAATTAATCCAGTTTTAAAAACTATTAATGATGATATTGTATTTATTTATCCTTCTGTTAGTGCAACAGATTCTTGGAAAAAAAAATTAACTTATTTTAGATTCAGTAGAGATTATAATCAAATAGACCCTCAAGATTTTGATTATGACTGTGTTATTTATGATAACAATAATAAAATACGTGGTTTAAAAATGTCCCCTGATGGCAATTATCTATACACGACCCAAGATGGACAAACAGGGTTTCAGGTTTTTGATTTGCAGGATTATATTGCAGGTATAGGTTCTCCACCAGCACAATACTCAACTATTGGTAGTGGAAATTTTGAAGATTCTGATTTATTTCTTGGCCGGGACAATAAAATATATGCGGTAGAAGAATTATCAGGTCAATCTTATCTATCAACAATAAACGATCCTGATAATCCTTTTTCAACAACAATTACAAGTCAAGTGTTATCCATTACGAATATTTATAAGTCTCTGATAGGATCTTATTTTGATAGAATTGCATACATATTCCCATCCCAAATCGACCAATCAGACTACAGCACCAACTATCCTGTTAAATTTGATGAAATTGACTGGAGCACCATTGGAGATAACGAAACATGGTCGCCTGGTAATAACCCGTTTGATTCAGAATCCGGTATTGTCTGCTTTAATACGGATTTTGAAATCCCTTCAGGAAAAAGCATCACACTGCAGGATATGGAATTCCATTTTGACAATACCATGGTTGAAGTTAATACAAATGCAGAATTAAGTCTATACAATACAAAATTTACTGCTGAAACAGGTTGTAATTCTGATGCTATGATAAGTGGAATTATTTTAAAGGGTAATCCTTCTTTAGACCAATCCTTATCAAACCAATCCTATTTTTACATGGACAACGATTCAGAAATTTCAAATAACTTTTTGGGTGTAATTGTTGAAGGCGGAGCTATTTGTCATGTTTATGGCGGTGATTTTATTAATAATAGAAATGGTATTACTTTTCTTGATTATACTCATCCTACTAATCCCAATTATAACTGGTCATTGGTACAAAATGCAAATTTTGAAACATCAAGATTGATGAATACCGGCGACAATTTTGAATATCATATAAATCTTTCTGATGTAAAAGGTGTTGATGTAAAGTATTGTGATTTTTCAAATACCAGAAATAACTCAGTGCAAGCTGAGCAAAGAAAAAGAGCAATAAGTATTGGGCAATCAACAACAACAACAATCAAAAACTGTTCTTTTAACGGATTTAATTATGGGATTAGAGTTTATGGTGCAACACCTGACATTATTAACTCAGATTTTAGCAATAATTACAGAAGTCTATTGGTTAGAAACTCAACACTCGCCAATATCCAAGGCAATACTTTTGACGGTAATTACAGTTTTGACCCGCCTGACCCATCTAACCCATCAGATCCTAACGAAGATGAAAACTACTCCGTTTACATTGCCGGTGATGGCATAAGCAATTCAATTTATGAATTTAAAGAAAATTCATTTACAAAGGGGGATATTGGCGCCGTATTCTATAATACAGGCGAAAACTCTGCCGAAATACGGGATAACAATTTCGATGATATTAACGGTGTTTCAAACGCCGCCGCTACACTCGTGATGGGGCAAAATTCTGATTATGATGGAACTCAACAATCCGGAGAAACCGGTCTCCAATTCCGCTGCAACCAATACACAAATTACCCTTATGCCCTTTCTGTGATTGACGGCAACATGCGTCGCTACCAGGGTGAGCAAAATGCTTCTACCGGAGAAGATTACGCTGGGAATTATTTTGACCATAGTGGATACTACAAGGAAAGCGATTTTTATGTTGATCATGATATTGACCCTGAACTTGACCTCGGTACGTATGATTACTACAGCCATGCGGATGATCCGCATAAGATTTTGAATTATACAGGAACAAAGATTAATAATAATGAATACACAGATCCTTATTCGTCAGAAGATTGTGATGAAGATTCTGGTGGCGGCATCGTTCCAGGCCCCATCAAAGGCAAGACGGTAAATGAAGGCATATCGGACATCAACACGCTGGATTCTGAGATCATGCTGAAAGAATACGAACTGGAAGAGCAAACCGACAATGGAGAAACATACATCATGCTGAGTGAGGCTGAGACGATGAACGCAAGCAACAGTTCTGAAGTTGCTGAGGACATTTCTTCTTTAGATGGATATATTTCAGATGAGCTTGCTGTAACATACATGCAAAACGAAAATGGAAATCAGTATGAAAAAGCCGGGGCATTGCTTGAAAACAGCCCATTGCCATCCAATTCTAAGAGTGAAATAGATGGGATGACAATGAACCAAAACCTGAAACAAATTCTGCAGGTACATCAGCAGGGAAAGAACATCCGGGAAATCAAAAAAGCCGAAATAGCACAACTGAAACAAACACGCGGCTTGATTGTGAAAGAAATGGTGCACCGTGTCATTCACAACGACAGTTTGCAGGCAGAAACCAACGATTTGATTGCTTTTCTTGCCAACGACAATGATTTGGGTTCAAGTTTGCACCTGTATAAATTGTACAAAGCCAAAAACCGCTGGCAGGATGCCGGAACCTGTTTGAACAACATGCGTAATGAAATACAGAATTATGGCATTGACCGGATGACGGAACTCGAAAATTACCTTGAGATACAGGAAATCATGCTGGATATTGAACAAGGCAACTCTGATGTTGAAACCGCTGTTAGCAATAACCTGGCATTTTTGCAAACCCTGGCCAACACCGAATCCGCTCCCGGCGAAATCACAGCCCAGGTATTACTCGAACAGGCGGGTGTGGACACTTTCCCCGAGGTGATTCGTTTACCGGAACCCGTTGTGCAACCCAAAAACCTTACTTTTGACGACAGTGAAAATGATGATTTTTCACAGGATGTGAATGAGCTTGTCAATGTGTATCCCAACCCGGCAAGCGACAACATTTACATTGAGTACGCGTTTTTGAACAGCGATAAAAGCAGGGACATCCGCATTTACAACACCAATGGCGTGTTGATTGACAAAATTAAGATTGAGCAGGCCATTGGATTGATCAATTACAACAAGGATATGCCTGCCGGCAATTACATCATTAAGGTTGGGAAAAACCATTCTCAACGGGTTACAATACTTTAAAATTTTTAATGAAACAAAGGTGTGGGTAAAAACCACATCTTTGTTTTAAATTTTCATGTTATGAGAATAATATTTTCATTCATACTTTTAATGTACTCCATCATTGCTGTTTCTCAGGAGCAAACATACTTTAACAATAATTACCCTTTAAATTGGGAGTACGATGCAAACAGCATGGTGATCATTGACAGCACCTATTACTTATCAGGTAACATTGCAAGAACAACACCTGCATGTGAATACAACCTGTATGGATATCACATCACAAAAATTAACTGGGATGGACAGAAAGATACAACCATGATTTTTGATGAGTGTGAACAAGGATCGTATATTGGCTGGCAAGGATCAATGGATAAAATTTTAGATACAATTTATATTGTCGGAGGTATTGAGGTTAATAATAGCAGTATTCACATTACTAAATACTACAACTTAGATACTGTTGGTTATTATAACTATTTTAATGATACCTTGGTTAAACGAGGGTTTAGTTTATATACTAAAGAGAACAGTTTAGTATTTTGTGGAGCATCAGACAGTAGTTATAATGAAGTCAATAATCCGACACCGGACACAACATTCACAAAAGGGCTATTAGTCAAAATAACTAATAATGGAGAAATTATTTTCTCTAAATCCTATGCTTGGGGAAATATCGAGGATGGTTGTTGGAATTCATTTAAAAGGTGTGTGAGTTTAGATGATAATTCTATTGCGGTTACCGGTAGTAGCAATGATTTCAGCAACAACACCAAGCCCATCATCCTCAAAACCGACAGCCTTGGCAATGAGGAGTGGGTGCACGCATACGGCAGCAATACCTACAGCAACCCCCGCTTTATGGATATCATCGAAACCCGTGATTCCAGCATACTGGTGTGCGGGGCATATACTTATGGAGAAACCTTTGGCGGTTTGTACCCTTACGATGGCTGGCTGCTTAAACTGAATCCGGATGGTTCTACCGTGTGGAACCGTAAGTACAGGGAACATACTGTAAATAATTCGGATTGGCGTGATACCATTTATTGTGTATTTGTTTCCATTACCGAGCTCGATGACGGTGGCCTTGCTGCAATTGCAAGGGTACGTTCAAGTGAGTGTTTAGGTAGAGAGTTTAAGATATATAGGATGGATAGTGAAGGGAATGTTATCTGGAATAGATTGTTTACGGAATTTCCTGAATGCAATCATCGCTATTATCCAAATGCTATAGAACAAACTGCAGATAAAGGTTTTGCAATTAGTGGTTATATGGATCATTCCGTTTGGACAGATAGTGCCGGATGGATAACTTCACAACGCATTTTCCTCATCAAAACCGATAGCTTAGGCAATGACAGCCTGGTACACATCAGTGAGCCACAGGCAAGCCCCATTTCCCGCTATGAGCTGGAGGTATATCCCAATCCGGCAAGCCATCAGTTGCACATCAATCTGCCCGCAAACTTCCCCGGCGGAGACATGCAGGTAATCAACCAGCAGGGGCAAATCGCAAACACCATCCACCTGCCACGGCATAAGCAATCTCCCGCAGAGCTCAATGTCAGCAGCTATCCACCGGGGCATTATTTGTTGCAGATAAAAACCAAAGAAAACTATTTTTATGGTAAATTTGTAAAAAACTAAGCGTGATTATTTGTTTTGCAATATTGCTTTATCGAAGGGGTTTATGGTTGTTTGTGCCCCCGGGCGTCGTTTTCACTCACCGGGACCGTGTCCGGCATAATGGAATGAAGACGGATAAACTTATAACCGGGGTTATTCCTGTTCGCTCCCTTTCGGTGTCGGAAGCCGGTTGCTTCGAGACAATTCTCGTTCCTCGAATCCCTCAGCCACCGTTTTTCACTGCAAAATCACCTGACAAGTGCTTGTCCTGAACAAGTCCTCAAAAGTTTATTACTACAAGCGAAAGGAATCATAAAAATCACACAAAAATTTACATCTTTGTCCTAAGTTTTTAAAAAAAGACAGATTATGATTGATGACGATAAAATCAGAGAATCTTTTAAAGAAAAAGACTGGGTTGAAATAAAATCCAATGACAGTTGGGCCATTTTTAAGATAATGTCTGAATTTGTACAGGGATATGAAAAACTGGCACGTCTTGGGCCATCTGTGTGTGTGTTTGGGTCTGCCCGCTCGAAACCGGACAATAAATATTATAAAATTGCTGAAGACATCGGTACACAATTAACAAAACATGGATATGGCGTAATTACCGGAGGCGGCCCCGGGATCATGGAAGCAGCCAATAAAGGTGCACAGACTGCCGGTGGCAAATCCATCGGATGCAACATAAAGCTGGAATTTGAACAACAACCCAATGCATATATAGATTTGGATAAGGTGGTTACATTCGATTATTTTTTCGTCAGAAAAGTGATGTTCATGAAATACAGCCAGGGGTTTATTGTATTACCTGGTGGATTTGGGACATTTGATGAATTGTTTGAAGCCATTACGTTGATACAAACCGGGAAAATTGCAAGGTTTCCAAT
>JBNJGX010000063.1:0-10362 GCA_051748025.1 Bacteroidota bacterium | reverse complement strand
TTTTTTGTATTAATTTCGTACAAACGAATATGATATTATTTAGATCAATGGTGCACAAGGCTTTAATGTATATAAATCACAAGCTACGGTCAAAAAATTTAAAACATATTGAATTGACTGACCTGCCTGTTTGGTTAATGGATGCCCTGATTTCAGAAGCACAGCCCTATGGTGTAGATATCGCAAAGGATTATCTGGATGCATTATTGCAGATGCATGATAAGGTTGATGTTGTGGATTTGGGGGCTGGTTCACGCAAAATGGGAAAAAAGAGACGCATTTCAGATATCGTTAGGTATTCCGTATCCAATTATGATGACCTGCTGTTTTTATCCAGATTAACCTATTTTAAAAAACCATTGTCTGTGCTGGAGCTGGGCACATCATTGGGTGTTTCTTCTTGTATGCTTGCCCATGTAGTTCCCCGGGCAAACATTGTTTCTGTAGAAGGTTGTCCCAATATCTATAAATTTACCTGCGAACACATAAAACCATATCTCACGGGTAACCTGAAACTGGTAAATACTGAATTCGAATCTTTTTTGCAGGACAATGACAACAGGTATGATATGATATTTATCGACGGGAATCATCGTTATGATGCCACGCTCCGTTTGTTTGATAAAGCATCAGCCTTTTTGAACAAAGACGGGGTTATAGTTTTGGATGATATTTATTGGTCATGGGGTATGCACAAGGCATGGAATAAAATAAAGCGCAGAGAAAATTTCATGGCCGTTGATTTGTATCAAACCGGCATTTTGACAGAAGGAAAACAAGGTAATCTCAGCATAAGGCTGAACGCTTAACCGGAATTACTCAAAGTAGAGACGTACGGCCGTACGTCTCTACTTTGATTTGTTCATAAACTTCTTTTGATTCTTTTTCATACCTGGCTTTTTCATCACCTGAAAGTTGGGATTTATGTTTTTCAATTTTATCAAGTAAATCCCTCATCTCGTCATTTTCCTTTTTTGAAATGATTTGTTCAACCACAGCCCTTCTGGTTTTTTTTGACTTATTTTTCACATAGATGGTTTCTTCAATGTACTTCTTATCTGATTGCGGATGAATTTTGTTAAGTACCAGTCCCAGATCAGATAGTGGTATGTGTTTCAATTGTTCATTAACTTTTGAAAAATCAGCTTCTATTTTCTGTTTGTAACAAGAGGCAAAAAGCGATGTATCTACAATATCAGTTTCTGCCCCTGCTGCATCGTAAACATAATGTTTGTCATATTTTTCCTGTAATGCCTGTATTCTTGATGAATCTTTTTCATTTTTCGCTGCGTAAGATAAAATAAAATCCCAATCAGAAACCGGGGAAACCTGGTAGTAAACAGCATTATCCTTAAAAGTAAACCTGGTTTTCCAGGAAGACCTGTAACTGCCAATAAGATTAGTGAGATCACTAAAATCAACAGCTAAAGTAAGGTTTTGGGCTTCCAGGTCAAGCATATAAAGGCCTGTTTTTTCAAACACATACTTTGATCTGCCACCATCCGGGAATCTCGAAATTCCGCTGGGTTTGAAATAAGCCCTTGAGGAAATAATGGCTGCAATCTGCGAACTATCCTGATTATAACAAGCCCCGTGATGAAGATTATAATCAAGGACAATATAATCAGAATGGCAGGATGACAAGAAACACATCAGGCTTATTATGGGTAAAACAGCAATGTTTTTGCATGTAAAATTCTTGTGCATTTTGAATTTTTATATGTTGTAACATACAATGATTGATTGCCAAATAAGAAAACCTTACTCAAGACCATCAATGCTTTCAGGAAAGGCTTCAAATTCTGTTTTCTTCATTTCTTCAAACCCCCAGGGGCCACCAAGTGCGTACCAGTTATCACCTAATTTTTCGAGCACATGTACAAGAATGATTTTGCCTTCTTCTTCAGTTTCTGTATCATCAGTTATATCAGAATAATATATCAATGCATGGGGCATCCCTGTCATGTCATCTTTTCTGTATTTAACGCCTTTTACGGTACCATCCCAATCCTGCATATACTTATCATTCTTATTTTGTATAAATTCTTCGTCAAGGTTAACAGCCATTGCCGGCTGAACCATTTCTTTTATCGTTTCCAGGTCATTTTCCTGAAAAGCTTTCAGCACTTTTTTTCCAAACTGCTCCGCATTCAGCTTTTTGTTTTTTTCAGCGCCTTTAATTGCTTTGCCGGTTTCAGATTTAACTTCTTTTACAGCTTCTTTGGCTTCATCTATTGCGTCTGATTCAGAATCATTGGAACCACCACAATTGGTCAGCAGTACTGAGGAAACCAAAATCAAAGAAATAATATATATTTTTTTCATAATAAAAATAGTTTGGTTAATAGGTTAATACAAATATATGAATACAAAATGAATAAACCAAAATTTATAGCACCAACAATTAAAAAAATAAAGAACAAAGTTCCAAATCCAAAATAAATTCCAAAATCTAAAATCCCAAAAAATAATACAAACACGATGTATCCATGATATAGCAATTAGTTTAAAACATTGGGGGTTAGAAGTTGGGATTTATTTTGAGCTTGGGATTTCCTGCCTCGCCGTCAGGCAGGTGAGCTTGGGATTTTCAAAATAAAGAATTTTATATATTATAGACAGAACCTAGTGATTCACTCCTGTGCATGAACATTTGTCAATCCTGCCTCTTTGGCAGCATCCAATGCATCTTGATACGCTTCAGCAGTAATCCGGCGATTGATTTTGGGATAATCTTTTGCTTTAAAAACAGGCGTATATTGTGACATAATATTTACATACGTATCCGCGGGAAGGCTATCCCCGATCCATTGCATTACCTTTTTTGTACAAGCCACATTATTGGGCATCACGAGGTGTCTAATCATCAATCCCTGTTGCATTACGCCTGTTTGGGGATCGCTTGTGGCTTTCCCTGTTTGATCTTGCATCTCCAATACTGCCTGTTTTGAAACGTCCACATAATTATTGGCGTCTATTGAATATTTACCGGCATTCTCATTACAACCATATTTAAAATCCGTGAGATAAATATCCACCACTCCGTCCAGATACTCAAGGACGGACTTTTTTTCCCACCCACATGTGTTATAAACAATGGGAATATGCAAGCCTTTCTCAGCCGCTTTATCAATAGCCAGAATAATATGTGCCACATAATGCGACGGAGAAACGAGGTTTATGTTATGCCGTCCCTGTTCTTGCAATTCAAGCATCATACCGGCCAAATCATCAATAGAATATGTCTGGCCATGCCCTTTTTGGCTGATATCGGCGTTAATACAAAAAACACATTTCAATGCACAGTTTGTAAAAAATATGGTGCCCGAGCCATTACGCCCCACCAATTCGGGTTCTTCACCAAAATGCGGACCGTAAGATGCGATTTCAAGTTTGTTATTGGCATTGCAATACCCACGCTCTCCATCTAAGCGTCGTGCGCCACAATTTCTGGGACACAAATCACAGGATTCCATGCGGTCCCATAATTCCTGACCACGTTTTTTCAATTTTCCCTGCTCTTGTAAAGCAATGTAAGAAGGATTGACATTGATATTTTCCATACTGTCTTTGTTTTGTTCTTGCGAAGATTCTCCAGCTTGCTGATGCGTACAATCAATCAATAAAACCGGGATTACACACATCATTAAAATGTAACGGATTGACATAACAGAACATCTTATTTAATTAAAACCAAATATACAAAAATAAAATCATTAAAAGGTTTCTTGTTACTAATCAATCATAAAGGTTTCTGTAAATATCGGTTAATAATAGTTAAGAACGGTTAAAATCGGTTACTGGTAAAATCGGTTACTTATAAGATACAATATACCGGTGATGTTCAATACAATTTTAATAATTTTGGCTGCATTTCGGCATAGCTCACTTCGACTGGGCTCAGTACGGCGCAATACGGCGCATTTCGACTTCGCTTGTTTCGACAAGCTCAACACGGCGCAATACATCGCACTCGGCAGAACTCAAGCAACCCTTCGGCGTCGCTCACTTCGGCAGAGCCTGTCCCGAACTTGTTTCGGGGCTCAGCACATCGCAGTGCGGCGCAGGGTGACAGCTTGGCTCTCCCCTCGTTGGCACAGAATTTCAGTCAGAAGCAATAGCGAAATAAAATGATAGACCAGCATGCCGGCAGGTTTACCAGCTGTGGTTGGCAGGATTGAATACATACAGGTATTGGATTAGTTTCCCGGATAAATGATGCATGTAAATATAGATTACGGTTTGTCGTAACCGTTATTAACCGTTCTTAACCTCGTTAAAATATTTACCACGGGGTTAACCATTTTTCTCTGATCAGTTACAATAAAATATGAAAATAAAAAAAACCGCTCCTCCCGGGAACGGTTTTCTTTATTTTATTATGAAGAAGTACACTTATTTGACCTCTTCAAAGTCCACATCTGTTACATCATCATCTGAATCATCATCAGATTTTGATTTGTCTTTTGCTTGTGAACTGTCTTCTGTCTGTTCGGTTTCAGCTTGTTGTTGCTGTTGCTGCTGACCGGCATTCTGAGCATTGTAAATGTCCTGTGACGCAGCCTGGAATACTTGATTAAGCTCTTCCATGGCTTTATCGATGGCATCCACATCTTGATTTTTGTGCGCTTCTTTCAGTTTGCCCAAAGCATCTTCGATGGGTTTCTTCTTGTCAGCAGGAATTTTTTCTCCAACCTCTTTCAGTTGTTTTTCAGTCTGGAAAATCATCTGGTCAGCCTGGTTGATTTTTTCAACTTTTTCTTTTTCCTGCTTATCTTGTTCAGCATTGGCTTCAGCTTCTTCCTTCATACGGTTGATTTCCTCTTCTGACAAACCTGTAGAAGCTTCAATGCGGATGCTTTGTTCT
Organism: Bacteroidota bacterium; assembly: GCA_051748025.1. GTDB lineage: Bacteria > Bacteroidota > Bacteroidia > Bacteroidales > ML635J-15 > JAQIBY01. Next base: position 5,495 of record JBNJGX010000063.1, on the reverse strand, counting down.
TTACCTGTACCTTTGTCTTTAGCAGAGACATTGAGGATACCATTGGCATCAATATCAAAGCTGACTTCAATTTGAGGTACGCCACGTGGTGCAGGGGGTATTCCATCAAGGTGGAACCTGCCGATGGTTTTGTTGTCTTTTGCCATGGGTCTTTCACCCTGTAACACATGAATTTCCACAGATGGTTGATTATCAGCAGCGGTTGTAAATGTCTCCGATTTATTGGTAGGGATAGTGGTATTGGCTTCAATAAGTTTGGTCATGACACCACCCATTGTTTCAATACCAAGAGACAGTGGTGTAATATCAAGCAAAAGCACATCTTTTACATCACCGGTAAGTACCCCACCCTGGATAGCAGCACCTAAGGCCACAACTTCATCGGGGTTTACCCCTTTTGATGGTTCCCTGCCAAAGAATTTTTTGACTTTTTCCTGAATGGCCGGGATCCTTGTTGAGCCACCAACCAACAATACCTGGTTGATATCAGATGTGGAAATACCGGCATCTTTTACTGCTTTTTCGCATGGTTTCATTGTTGATTCAATTAAAGAATCCACAAGCTGTTCAAATTTTGAACGGCTGAGTGTTTTCACCATATGCTTTGGCACACCCTCAACCGGCATAATGTATGGCAGGTTGATTTCAGTAGAACTTGCGCTTGAAAGCTCAATCTTTGCTTTTTCGGCCGCTTCTTTCAGTCGCTGCATGGCCATTGGATCTTTGCTAAGATCAGCACCTTCATCTTTTTTAAATTCTTCAACAAGCCATTCAATGATCTTTTGGTCAAAGTCATCACCACCTAAGTGTGTATCACCATTGGTTGACTTAACTTCAAAGACACCATCACCCAGTTCGAGGATAGAAATGTCAAAAGTACCACCACCGAGATCAAAAACGGCCACTTTCATGTCCTGTTCTTTTTTATCAAGGCCATAAGCCAGAGATGCGGCGGTAGGTTCATTGATGATGCGTTTTACTTCCAGGCCTGCAATTTCACCGGCCTCTTTTGTAGCCTGACGCTGAGAATCATCAAAGTATGCAGGCACAGTAATGACAGCTTCCGTCACTTCCTGTCCAATATAATCTTCAGCGGTTTTTTTCATTTTTTGCAGAACCATGGCAGAAATCTCCTGTGGCGTGTATTTGCGGTCATCCACCTTAACACGAAGGGTATCATTCCCGCCATCTATTACATTATACGGCACGCGTTTAACTTCATTTTTGAGATTGCTGTATTTCATCCCCATAAAACGTTTTATGGATGAAATTGTCTTTTCAGAGTTGGTAATTGCCTGCCTTTTTGCAGGATCACCAATTTTACGTTCTCCGTTTTCAACAAAAGCCACCAATGAAGGTGTGGTGCGTTTACCTTCACTGTTTGGAATTACAACGGGTTCATTCCCTTCCATAACAGCTACGCATGAATTTGTTGTTCCTAAGTCTATTCCGATTATTTTACCCATAATATTTATTTATAAATTTGATTTCACAATTATTTTTCGACCAGCAAACATCAATGATTATGCCATGCAAAAAATCCATTAAGAAAGGGTAATATTGACAGTCTTTTATGCATTTCAGGACAATAAAAACACATTAAACTGACATTACGTCATTTTTTTGACGAATAATAAGGATTACCAAGATCAGCGAAATTCAAATCTTCGGTTATCGAATCACTGGCAAGTGTACTGATGGTAGGGTTGGATACTTTATTATAAGTTCTTTTGGTTAATCTGGCAGCGAACAAGCCAACACCATTGGTAATGTTAGTAAAAAAAGGTTTTTCCTGAACCACACTGAAAGAAGGTTCACTCAGGGCAGAAAAAATCTGAAAGTTTTCATCCGCAGCGTACAATGTGAAAGAAACAGAATTGGGGTATCTCACCAACCTAGTTACGTTTTCTTTTTCCGGAACTTGCTCTAACAGCACATTATAAAATTTTTCCACTGCAAACTCAAGGCCTATTTGAGTACCGGGATCAGGGACGGAATTTACCGGCCAGGAGATTTCAATGGGATCAAGGTCTTTGATTGTATCACCATTTTCAGTAACCTCAAGATAATAAAACCGAAAAACCATTTGATAAAGCATGCCATTTTCTCCGGTTTCATATTTTGCATTTACTTTACCAATGTCATACCTGTTCAGGGCAATTTCCCGGATGGATGTCGGGTCTATTATGCGGGCACCGCTGATAAGTTGAACAGAACTGGTACAGTGTTTATCTGCTGAAGGCACATCAACATGCAATTCGTAAGTATAGGGATTTCCATTGTTGGCCAATGCTTCAATATTACCCTGGTGAACATAAATGGTATTTCTGTCGTTTGCAAATGTCCCTTCAGGTTTAGGTATGGTATCAACGGCCACAAAATCAAGGCGTTTTACCACCTCATTATTTCTCATTTGATTAACATACACATCAATATCATCATAAAATAGGGAATCACTGACAGATGCCATTTCATCTACTGTTGCATCACCTAAAAAAGCTTTGTTTACTTTGATGTAATGGACAGAATCATCCTGGTTAAGCAAGGCATATACCACAGGGATGCTTTCCCATTCAGCATTGACATCAACCTCTTCTTTGCATGAAGCAAACAGGAGAATAAAGCATGCTAAACATAAAAACCAGGTAAAAAATTTCATTATATCCGTATTATTTCAAAAATATTGCCAAATTTGTACAGGCAAAACGTTTCAAAATTAGTCTTATTATTTGATTTACAAAAATCATATTATGTCAAATTATAAAAACGTCAGGCGAGTTACCACTCGTGTATTACAAGGCATGAAAGCCAAGAATGAGAAAATAGCCATGCTAACAGCATATGATTATTCTATGGCCAGGTTGCTGGATTCATCAAAAACAGATGTTATTCTGGTTGGAGATTCAGCGTCTAATGTTATGGCAGGATTTGATTCCACGCTACCTATCACACTGGATCATATGATTTATCATGCAGCCAGTGTCGTCAGGGGTGTAAAAAGGGCTTTAGTGGTTGTTGATATGCCATTTGGCACATACCAGGGAAATTCAAAACTGGCATTAAAGTCTGCTATCCGTATTATGAAAGAAACCGGGGCTGCTGCCATAAAAATTGAAGGAGGCGCAGAAGTGGAAGAATCAATACGCAGGATATTATCTGCAGGCATACCTGTTATGGGCCATCTGGGATTAACACCTCAGTCTATTCATAAGTTCGGAACCTATGTTGTCCGTGCTACAGAAGAAGAAGAAGCTGAAAAACTGATTGAAGATGCCCATTTGCTTGAGGAACTTGGTTGTTTTGGCATTGTGCTTGAAAAAATTCCTGCCCGGTTGGCATGTCAGTTGACCAAAGAAATTAAAATACCGATTATTGGCATAGGTGCAGGCGGGGATGTGGATGGCCAGGTGCTTGTTTTGCATGATATGTTGGGTATCACTCAGGAGTTTTCTCCCCGTTTCTTACGTCGTTACCACGATCTTTCGGCTGAAATTACCGGTGCTGTTTCAAGGTATATTGATGATGTGAAAAACCTGGATTTTCCCAATGAGAATGAGCAATATTAATGGCTGAAAATATCCAAAATCAAAATTTTTCACCTGTTGTCGTATATGAGGATAACCACCTGCTTGTAATAAATAAACCGTCTGGTATGCTGGTGCAAGGGGATAAAACCGGTGATTTATCTGTTCTGGACCTTTATAAATCATGGATAAAGGAAAAATACAACAAACCGGGCAATGTATTTTTAGGGCTGGTACACCGGATTGACAGACCGGTAAGTGGTGTGATGGTATTGGCTAAAACCGGCAAAGCACTTTCAAGGTTGAATGCTCAATTCAAAAATCAGGAAATAAACAAGGTTTATTACGCTTTGGTAAAAAACAAACCACCAAATAAAAAGGGGCGTCTTGAGCATTATTTGAAAAAAAATACAAAACAGAATAAATCCCATGTGCATCATTCGTCACCTGGGGGAGCTAAAAAAGCTGTACTCGACTATGAGCTCCTGAATTCTTCAGATAATTACCACCTACTGAAAATACATATACTGACAGGCCGGCATCATCAGATACGTTGCCAGTTGGCCTATATCGGCTGTCCGGTAAAAGGAGACCTGAAATACGGATTTCCGCGTTCCAATAAAAATGGTGGAATCAGCTTACATGCCGGCCAACTTGATTTCATTCATCCGGTAAAGCATGAAAAAATGGAATTTACAGCCGGTTTTCCGGATGATGATATCTGGTATTTATTCAGGATTAGTATCTAAAACACAAATTTGTTTTTTGCCTGGTCGAAGCAATAAACATTTATCTTTCAAAAATGCATACCCCAAAATGCCGTCAAAAGCCGGATTGGCATCATCTACTGTTCTGGTGTCAGGCACAGCCCATGTTTGATTTCCGGTTGCAACAGGGCCGGCAATGGCATCAGGATTAAAAACAACAAACAAAGCCGATTGAGGGTTGAGCAGAAAATCTAATGTCTTATCATGCATTGTTACGGGCAGAATTATTTTCCGGTCAAGATATATGTCATAGGTTTCAAAATGACAGGTATCTGACCATGGGAATTTGTTACAGGTTTGTATATACCTTTCATTAAAGTTTACCAGCAATTCATCATCCATAAAATAATCCAGTGATATTTGACCAATGATGCTGTCATTTATACCGGAACTTTTATTGATGACAGGCATTTTTTCCGCATTAAAAGGGATGTCGCCAATCCGGCCATCAACTAACTGTAAATAATCCGGAGCTTTAGGGGTACTGTCAGAAGCTTTAATAATATCTCCCAGGTTTGGTGCATAATGCTCATATATCAGGTTGTTATTTATGCCCATGAAAAAATTGACATATGTTGATTGCGAAGATGTCTTATCCTGATCGAAATCCACAGGCAGTAACATAGCTGCATGTTTAAAATAGATATCTCCGAAACTGTCAGGTTTCCAAAAAAACCGGCTTTCATTTATTTGTGGTGCATCTTTATCGGGCGAAGTTTTCTGATTGTTACAAGCCAGTATGACCACACTTATCAGTAAAACAAAATATCTGTTTTTCATACAATGGGATTTTTGTCAAAATTAACAAAAATTGTTTACCATTGTATATATATTTGAGTTGCATATATATTTCAACTATTCTATGTTTGCCTGAGCAGCCGCAAGGCGTGCTATTGGCACACGGAAAGGAGAACAGGATACATAGTTCATTCCCACTCTGTGGCAGAATTTAACCGAAGATGGTTCTCCACCATGTTCACCACATATGCCAATTTTCAGATCTGGTTTGGTTTTGCGTCCCTTTTCAATGCCCATTTCTACAAGTTGTCCGACACCTTCCTGGTCAAGAACCTGGAAAGGATCATTTTTCAAAATCCCTTTTTCGAGGTAAATGGGCAGAAATTTGCCGGCATCATCGCGGCTGTAGCCAAATGTCATCTGTGTCAGGTCGTTTGTGCCGAAAGAGAAAAACTCTGCAGATGTT
>JBNJGX010000062.1:0-10764 GCA_051748025.1 Bacteroidota bacterium | reverse complement strand
CAAAAAGGGTTTATCCGTGCCGAGGTGATGAAGTACGAAGATTTTGTAAAGTATAAAAGCGAACAGGCTGTTAAAGAAGCCGGAAAATTTTATGTCGAAGGTAAAAATTATGTGGTGCAGGATGGGGATATTTTACATATACGATTCAATATTTGATTGCGGGCCGGATTATTGAACTTTTTTGAAACTTTTTGGTTTGTGTAGAAAAATTTATAAAAGATGAAAATTACGTCAACCTGGAAGAATGGATTTATGTCTGTAGTGGATAACGGCAGGCACAAAGTAACCATGGATTTGCCATATCTGCAGCATGGAAAAAATGAAGGACCTACAGCCCTTGAAGTTTCGGTGATGGGTTACGCTGGGTGTATTACAACTGTTTTTGCGCTGATGGCAGAAAAACTCAAAGTGGATTTTTCAGACATGCAATGTGTTATCAATGCCAAAAAAGGGGAGGAGACCATTGAAAAAGTCACGGTATTGCTGGATATATGCTCAGATGCATCCGGTGAGTCTTTGTTAAAGGCTTATAAACTCACACAAAACAATTGCCCGGTGGGGGTATTGTTTGAAAAGGCCGGTGTTGAAGTTGTGTACGATATCAATATCCGTAAAACGGGAGATTAAAATATAACGTGGATAGTATTCCCTTGTCTTTAATTTTCTGATTTCCTGCATTCGTCCCTTTGATGTTTCGATACAGCGCAGGAAAATCGTTTCACAATCTTGGTTATGATATTTTAAATCATTTTCCCGGGCAATTTTTAATGACATCCGGTGAAATGTTGTTTTTGCCGTATGCCAGGTCAAAAGCTTTGCTGAATTCCTGTGCCAGTTCTTTGGCGGTTTTATCGTATTCATCCTTATCTTTCCATGTGTTGACAGGCATGAGCATTTCGGATGGTACCCCGGGAACGGTTTTAGGAACGTTAAGGTGAAACAGGTCAAGGGCTTCATACTCAATATTTTTTAGCTTGCTGCTGAGGGCTGCATCCACCATTTTGCGTGTCAGTTTTAAGTCAATGCGTTTGCCGGTACCATATTTTCCACCTGTCCAGCCTGTATTGATCAGAAACACATTGGTGTTAAATTTCTCCATTTTTCTGCCCAGCATTTGTGAATATACTGAAGGCAGCCCTGGCATAAACGGTTGTCCGAAAAACCGGCTGAATGTGGCAACAGGTTTTGTGATGCCGGTTTCTGTTCCGGCAAGTTTTGATGTGTATCCCATTAAAAACCACAGCATGGCTTGATGTTTATCCAGCCTGGAAACCGGGGGCAATACGCCATATGCATCTGCAGTAAGGAACAATATGGTAGAAGGATGGCCGGCAGTACTGGATTTTGAAATATTTGGCAGGAAAGTTAGTGGGTAGGAAGCCCTTGAATTTGGTGTGAGCCTTGTATCAGAAAAATCAAAACTTCCGTCCGGATATATCATGGCATTTTCTACAATGGCACCATGGTTGAGATAATCGTCCTTGTGCATCACTGCATCGTAGATGTCGGGTTCCTTAGCTGGATCTATGTCAACCATTTTGGCATAACAACCGTTTTCAAAATTGGCAATGCCGTTGTCAGACCAGCCGTGTTCATCATCACCAAGCAATGCTCTGTTTGGATCTGCCGAAAGCGTGGTCTTTCCTGTCCCGGACAATCCGAGAATAAGTGCGGATTTTCCGTCTTTGCCAACATTCGCACTACAATGCAGGGGCAGTACTTTTTCGAAAGGAAGGTAATAATTCATTACCGTAAACATCAGTTTTTTTACACTTCCAAGGTATGCTGAACCGATAATGATCCCTATGCGGCGATCATAATCCATGGCAACTATCATATCTGAAGTGGTGCCGTCTTCTTTTCGCCGTAGTTTCCACTCGTATTTTTCTTTGTCCAGTTTGTGATAAGGCAGGCTTATTAGTGTAAAATTTTTGTTGTAAAAACAGGAGTTATCAATGTTCTTGTGCCTCGGCCTGAACATATTTTCTGAAAAAAGTGCTGTCAATGCATTGTCAGATATTGTTTTGACCGGCAGGGCAAAATCAGGATTGGCACCTATTGCCCTGTTGGTAACATAAAGCTTCGGACTTTTGTCTATAATGCTGATGGCATCTTCAAATACCATATCAAAAAGCGCTTCTGTCATTGGTAGGTTGTTGGGTGAATTCCAGTCAATGTGGATTTGGGATGACGGCCTTTTTACAATCAATGTGTCTTTGGGGCTGCGGCCAGTGGATTCTACCGGTGTCCAGGTTGCGAGACACCCGTTCTTGGCTATCAGGCATTCTTTATTATTTATGCTTTCTGAAATGAGTTTTTTCCGGGGAATATTGAAAAAACCTGCCTTGTGTTTTTCTACAGATGTCGTGATCTTTTCGTGCAGTTCATTCATGATATCAGTACTGTTTTATTTTTACTTTAATAGATTCTGAAAACAAAAATAAGCAATTATCAGAGGAAAAAAACAGTTCTGCAGCAGGTTTTATTTCTTTTACATGGCAATCGGAGATTGAAAGTATTTGCCTCATATTAAGTGAGTTTATTATTTTAAGTGAAAAGAATCAATGCAGGCCAATTCGTGATAATTCGTGTTAATTCGTGGACCCAAAAAAGGCTGTCGCCAGACAGCCCATTCCTGTCTGCCGACAGGCAGGCGTGTCAATTCGTGCAATCAATTTTCTATATTCCAGTCGGCATACTGAAAGCTGCAATTCTGGTAGGATTCATCAATGTTAACGTAAGTCTTCTTCAGTTGATTGTTTATCCAATTATGAATAACTTTTTCTTTCTTTTCATCCAGGGTTATTTCTTTATATCGCTGGTAATCCTCTTTAAGGTTGGCTTTATGCTTTTCTGTTTTTTTATCCAATTTATAAATCTTCATAACAGGTTTTCCCCGTTCATCCCTGGTTTTTATCACCTTTGATATTTCGCCTTCATCCATATTTTCTATCACATCCCTGGCCATCGGGTCGAGATCAGAAGCCTCAAAACGCTTTTCTCCGGTTTCCCTGTTTATCACGGTGCCGCCACTATTTTTTGTTTCTTCATCTTCAGAATACATTTCTGCTGCGTTTTCAAAACTAAGGCTGTCAGAAATTATCTTAGCACGTATTTTATTCAGTTCTTCTTTGGCTTGTTTTTGTTCGTCCCTGCCGGTTTTTGGAGTGATGAGGATATGTCTTACATTCACCTGGTTACCTTTTCGATCTATGACTTTTAATATATGATAACCAAACTCAGTTTCGATAACCCGTGATACGGTATCATCCGGATCCATATCAAAAGCTGTTGATGCAAATTCCGGTACGAGATCAGTGCGGCTGACAAAACCAAGTTCACCCCCTTCTTGAGCTGAGCCGGGATCATCAGAATACAACACGGCCAGTGTACTGAAACTTTCACCGTCAAGAATCCTGTCCCTGAGTTCATTGATTTTATCAAGGCATCTCTCATGCTCGGCTTCGGATACTTTTGGGTATTTCACTATTTGCTTAAGGCTGTAAGTTGCAGGGATAACCGGCAAACTGTCTTCAGATATATCATTGAAATGCTGCCGGACTTCAGCCGGAGTCACATTGATATCATTGGTCAGTTCTTGTTGCATCCGCTGGGTAAGCATCTGCTCTTTTATCATATCCCTGAAATCATCTTTTATCTCCGATATGGATTTCTGGTAGTATTCTTCCAGCTTTTGTTCTGATCCAAGTTGTTGGATAAATCTATTCAGGCGCCTGTCCAATTCATTATCCACTTCTGCTGAGCTTACTTCAATACTGTCTTTTCTTGCCTGCTGGAGCAGTAATTTTTGAAATAACATTTCCTCCAGTATTTCACAATTGATATCCCCCCCGGAGGAAAAATATCCCTGGCTTTTGATTTGCAAGGCCTGTGTTTCTACTTCTGACAACATGATGGGTTCATCCCCTACCACAGCTATGACCTGATCGATAACCTCTTGAGAAAATACATGTCCGTTTACCAACAACAATAAAACAATGATTGATCTTCTGATATTTTGCATACAATTAATTTTCATTTATAACGAGATTCCCGTTTGTTTTAGCGTCCTGAAGCAGTTGATTTTTTAAATCTGTCAAAAGTTCCTTTTTTCTTTTGTTGATGATAATATGGGAAATTTTATTCTCTATCAGGTCAACAGGCATGGTATCACCAGGCATAATAACATCATTGATTTTTACAATATACCTGTTAACGCTGTCTTCAACAGCAAAATACCCTTTTTTTAAACCTTGTTCAACTTCAGCGTTTCTTTTGGCACTGATCTCTTGAAGCAACTCATCAAAATATATCCATTTTTGATTATGTTCTATAATGGTTTTGTTTGTTCTTTTTACGGCATCATATAAAATATCCATGTTGCCGGGTTTGGCACGTCTGACCTTGTCAAGCTCTTTATAATAACTGCTAACGTCGGCATCCATGATCATATAATGTGCTTTTACAGCTACTTTGTCTAATATATAACTGCCAAGGTGCTTTTTATGATAAGCTTCAATTTCATCATATGATACCATCGTATCAAGTTTAGAATCAATATACTGGTTTTCTAATTCATACACATACATCTGCTTTTTAAAATCCTTGACTTTTTTCTTAATTTTCGAACTGTCTTTCAGATTATTAGCAGCATGGCGATACAGTAATTCTTTATTGATCCACTGCTGGATATACTTTTTGGCCATAGCGATACTATCTTCTGTTGATATACCATCCGGGATTATAGCTTTGATGTCATTTTTGCTTAGCGTTTTACCATACAGATTTACGATTACCTCTTCACTAATGGTAGTGTCCTCGTCAGGCTGACAGGAAACGATGCATAACACACTGAACAAAAATAAAGCCGTATATGTGGTGATATTTTTCATTTATTGATTTTTAATGATGCTGTCATACACATCTTCATGTATTACCACATCATATTTATCATGCAGGGATTTCATCCATTCTTTTTCCAGGTGTTTTTGATAATCGGCGGTAACCGTACCACGGGCTTCACTTAACTTCTTGATTGTGGGCTCTAATTTTTGGATATATAATACATTATTATCATCCCGGTTAATTATTTCACCTTTTCTGTTAAGATCTTTGCTGTATTCGACCACCAAATCAGATATTTCGGAATTTTCACCGGCTTCAAACACATCCCATATTTCTTTAACAACAGCGGCTGAATCATCAGCATTATATAAACTATCTATTTCTGTCCATGTAACATTGTTTTGTTTTTTGAGGCTTCTTTCTACTTTTCTTGCCAGCTTTTTATTTTTGGTTTTCACCTTTTTAATATCGTATCGTGTTCCCCATTTGTATTTTTCTTTGTTGGCTTCATAATATTCCCTTATGCCGGTACTATCATTAACAGCTTTAGACCATACCATTTTATCGGTAACATCGAAAAGTAAAATGCCATCATGGTATTCTTTCATAAGGTATTTGAACCTTGGATATTTTTCTTCAAGATGCTTCTTCTCATAAAGCAAAATACATTTCCTGATATAATCATTAAATTTCTGTTTCACAAAAGTTTCAACGGACACCGGGTTGGATTTTCTGTTGAATTTTTCAAGGTAAGCAGCATAATCGCCTTGTGTAAGCACTGTATCAGCAAAGCCCATTACTTTTTCATCAAGTTGTTTTGCTTCCCTGGGATCCCATGTACCGTAAAAAATACTGTCAGTGACATATTCAGTGAGTGTTTCAACATTTTCAGGGTATGTTTTTAATTCGTATTCGTCTTTCAATTTTTCAACCAACACATCTTTTGACCGGGATGCACGTGCTGAATTACTGATTTTGGATGCAAGTTTTGGTTTTTCTTCTTCAAAAGTCCCAACGGGCTCTTTATCCACAAGTTTAATAAAATGGTGACCATAACTGGTTTTAACCGGGCCTTTAATTTCACCCACTTCGTCGAGTTCAAAGGCAGCCTCTTCAAATTCAGGAATCATTTTACCCCCGACGCTAAACCACGGCAACATACCACCTGATCGTGCAGATCTGCGGTCTTCGGAATATTTTTCAGCAAGTTCTGCAAAATCCTCACCTTCTTCTAATTTTTGTTCAATTTCCGACACTTTTTCTTTTGCTTTGTTCAGTTGCTCTTCTGAAGCATCTTTTGGTGTTAGTACCATAATATGGGCTGCCCGTATTCTGCCTTTTGCAGGTCGCTTTTCTTCTACTTTGATAATATGGTAACCAAAACGGGTTCGTATAATATCAGAAACTTCACCGACAGGTGTTTCATAGGCAGCCGTTTCAAATGGATAGACCATGCCAAACACCGTAAACCACCCAAGGGTTCCTTTATTTTCACGCACAGATTTATCTTCTGAGTGCTTCATGGCAAGTTTATTGAAATCCGCATCATCTTTTAATGCTTTTTCACGGATATTTTTGATTTTGTTATATGCCTTCAGGGTATCTTCCGGTTTGGCATTTTGGTCAACTTTAATCAATATGTGCGATGCTTTCACATCTTGTTTTTTCCTTTCCCATGCTTCTTTGATCAGCTCTTCTTCTACTGATTTATCCGTAAGGTACGGTTCTGCAAGCTGATTTCTGTAATTTTTCATCTCTTTTTTGAACTCCTTAAGGGTATCAAGGCCAAGATGGCGCGCCTCTGCCACTTTAAGTTTAAAATCCACAAACAGATCCATGTAACTTTTCAATGAATCCAGGTTGTAATCTTCACCCTGCTCATTGTTTTTATCATAGATGTGCAGAAATTCATTTACTGTCACTTTTTCATCTCCCACTTCCAGAATTATTTTGTTTCCTGCATTGTTTTGGGCAAAGAGAGAAAGTGTAAAAAAACTAACCGACAATAATAAAAAGCATTTTTTGAACATGATATTTTTTGTTTATTGGTTATACAATATTATGATCTAATATTCCCTGGTATAATTTGGTGCTTCACGTGTGATAACAACATCATGTGGATGGGATTCCACCATACCGGAGTTGGTGATTTTTACAAATTTACCGTCCTGCTGCAATGATTTGATATCCGGTGTGCCGCAATATCCCATACCTGCTTTGAGGCCTCCCACAAGCTGATATGCAACTTCATTTATTGTGCCTTTATAGGGCACGCGTGCAGCGATACCTTCAGCCACCAATTTTGAAGCATCTGTCTCATCACTTTGGAAATATCTGTCTTTCGATCCTTTTTGCATAGCTTCAATTGATCCCATTCCACGATATGATTTAAACTTACGTCCGTTGTAAATTATTGTCTCACCAGGTGATTCTTCTGTGCCTGCAAATAATGATCCCGCCATAACAGCACTTGCACCACCGGCAATGGCTTTTACAATGTCGCCGGAAAACCGTAATCCGCCATCTGCTATCACAGGAATACCTTTTGATTCCAACACGCTTGCCACATTATATATAGCACTTAGTTGTGGCATGCCAACACCGGCGATTACCCTTGTTGTACATATTGAGCCTGGCCCGATGCCGACTTTTACAGCATCTGCACCACTGGCTGCCAGCATTACAGCGGCTTCTGATGTTGCTATATTTCCAACCACTACATCAATATCAGGATAGTTGCTTTTTACATGCCGCACCAGGTCACCTACCGATTTCGTATGCCCGTGTGCTGTATCTATGACAACAGCATCCACCCCGGCATCAACAAGGGCATCTACGCGTTGTCCGGCATCTTCTGAAATCCCTACGGCAGCAGCTACCCGCAACCGCCCTTGTTCATCTTTACAGGAATTAGGCCGGTCTTTGGCTTTAAAAATATCTTTATATGTAATCAGTCCTACCAATACATTATCACCATCTACCACAGGCAGTTTCTCAATTTTGTGCCGTTCAAGTATCGAAGCAGCTTTTTCAAGGTTAATATCCTGACCTGCTGTGATGATGTTTTCTGATGTCATCACTTCGCTGACTTTGCGTTCCATGGCATCCTGAAATCTCAAATCCCGGTTCGTAACAATACCTTCCAGCAAACCGCTGTTATCTACCACCGGGATACCGCCGATCTTGTGTTCTTTCATGAGATCCAGGGCATCACCCACCGTAAGTTCAGCCGTTATTGTAATGGGATCGTATATCATGCCGTTATCTGCCCGCTTTACTTTCCTGACATGAAGTGATTGTTGTTCAATACCCATGTTTTTATGTATTACTCCGATACCGCCTTCGCGGGCAAGCGCAATGGCCATAGCCGATTCTGTCACGGTATCCATGGCCGCTGATACTATGGGAATATTCAGTGAAATATTCCGGCTAAAATAAGTTTTGGTGCTTACATCCTTTGGTAAAACCTCTGAATAGGCAGGCACCATCAGAACATCATCAAACGTGAGTCCTTCTCCTGTAAGCTTTTGAGACGATAAAGACATAAATAATTACTTTACATTTATGCTGGACGAAAATACAATTTTTTTTCGGGTTTTAAAACATCCTCCCCTCACTTTATTAGTGTTTGTAAATATGGTTGAATCTTTTCCAAAAAAGATACAAGATTAAAACCAAAAAATGGCCATCCGGGAACCGAACGGCCATTATTCCTGGTGACTGATCGGAGGTTCGAACTCCGGACCCTCTGCTTAAAAGGCAGATGCTCTACCAGCTGAGCTAATCAGTCATCCTTTTTTCCTCAATTGGGAGTGCAAATATAGATGCTGTATTTTAAAATCCAAAATAAAATTTTGTTTTTTTTGTCAATTTATTTGAATGAAAATTATCTGTCTAAGAATCAACGAAATCTGGTATGTAAAAAAAATATCACATACTTGTGAATGTGTTGTTGATAAAGCATTAATTGTTTAAAGGGTGGGGGACAATGCAAGGAAATTATGTGCCGGGAAAATTATAATGAGTTTAAATAAAAAAAATATTTTAAATTTTTATTTTTTCTTGTCAACCATTTTGTATTTTTAACGTCTTTAAAATGTCAATCAAAAAAGATTTGATTATCTCAGAATTTTTCAGTATATTGCGTAATTAAAAAATAATGACAATGAAACAATTAGCGAAATTAGTATTGGTTTTTATTATGGTTTTAGGTGTAGGAAATACTTTTGCACAAATTGACCAGGGAGGTAAACCATTGAGTTTTGAAGTTAAAACATTATCTGATGATGTGGATAATGTTTTTGTGAATCCACCGGATGTTGAAAAAGCCCGTAAAGAGCATGATTATCTTGAGAAAAACGGTGAAATGTACAGGGCATCTGTCATTAAGGATGTAGATTTTAACATGCAGAATGCAGGTACCTGGGATATTCTGGATGATGGGACCAAAGTATGGCGTTTGAGTATAACATCCGAAGATGCAAAGGCATTGAGTTTGCATTACGATGAGTTTTATTTGCCTGAAGGCAGTGAGTTGTTTTTGTACAATGAAAACAAAGCCCAGGTTGCCGGTGCTTTTACAGCTTTAAATAATCCCGGCTCTGACAGAAATTTTTCCACACGTATTATTCAGGGGGAAACAACAACCCTGGAATATATTCAGCCCCCACATGTTAGTGAAGAAGCGATACTTGATATTTATAAAGTATCTTATTTCTATCGTGGTGTGAGTGCACTCGTAGGGTATTATGAAGGGGCAAAACCCACTGGATTTGGTGATTCAGATGATTGTGAAGTGAATGTTAATTGCCCGGAAGGTGACAATTGGCAGGATGAAAAACGCGGTGTTGCATTGATATACATTCCAAGTGGAATGGGGGGAGGATTTTGTACCGGTTCGCTTGTCAATAATACCGCAGAAGACGGTACCCCTTATTTTTTAACGGCAGACCATTGTGGAGGGGATCAATCCAACCAGGATCAATGGGAGTTTTATTTCAACTTTGAGTCTGCAGATTGTTCTGATCCGTCTACCGAACCAGGTTACGACGATATTGTTGGAGCTGACAAACTTGCACGTGGTCCGGAAAGCGGGGGCAGTGATTTTCTTTTGCTTGAATTACTGACAGATCCGCCGGCTGGTTATGAGGTTTATTATAACGGCTGGGACAGAACCGATGTTGGTGCCGATAATGGTATCGGAATTCACCATCCATCAGGTGATATTAAGAAAATTTCCAGGAGTGGCAGCTTCAGTGTAACTACTTATTCAGGCGCAATGTCTGATGCACATTGGGAAGTTACCTGGCAAACAACCACCACTGACCATGGTGTAACCGAAGGTGGTTCATCGGGATCTCCAATATTTGATGAAAGCACCAAACGTATTATGGGAACACTGACCGGTGGATCCGCTGCATGTGAACCTGGCGGATTTGGTCCCGGATCGGGGCCGGATCAACCGGATGTATATGGAAGGTTTGATATACACTGGGAGGATAACGGAGGAACTGATTCTGATCAACTTGCCCCCTGGCTTGATCCCACTGGTTCTGACCCTACAAGTCTTGATGGATATGATCCCAATGCAGTGGCTTCTGAACCGGTTGCTGATTTTGAGGCTAACCCCACCAATGTTACTACAGGAGGTACCGTTGATTTTACTGACCTGAGCACACCCGGGGATGATCCCATTCAATCATGGAGCTGGGAGTTTGATGGCGTTGATCCACCTGATAATACCAGTACAGACCAAAATCCGTCAGGCATTCCATATAACACACCTGGTACCCATGATGTAACTTTAACCATTGATGATGGAACTTACACTGATGAAGAAGTGAAAACTGGTTATATTGTTGTTGAAGATAATCCCGGCGGTTTGAATGCCATGTTTGAACCTTCCGAAACTGAGATTGA
>JBNJGX010000061.1:0-10784 GCA_051748025.1 Bacteroidota bacterium | reverse complement strand
GTATTTTCATGTTCACCAACCCCCACATTGCCGTTTATAAGTACCCTGTCATTAAGCAATTGGGTTGAGAGCGCTACTTCCAGTTCCTGGCTTGTAATCTCATCGCCCGGGCTGTAATTAACACCGATATCAAAATCATCAGAGATTTGAGACAACCAATTGCTTACCTGGTTAGATAACATTTCAAAAGATGTAACCCCTGCAATATTGGCCCCCCTTGATTCGGCTCCGGCCATTTGCATGTCATCAGGGGTATAAAAACGGTTCAGCACCAAAAGTGTAAGCACCTGTTTGTTAATTTCATCGTTGGAAAGGCTGGCCAGCCTGGTTTTTGCTTTTTCATCAGCGTTGGGCACTTCAATATCAAATTTTATATCAGGATTGTTGAGGTTTCCTGTCATATCCATGATGCAATTAACATCGGTACGCCGTTTGTAAATGTCGCTTGTATCTACACCTACCATGATATCATACAACGGGGCTTTGAGTTTATATATAGCCTCAATGTCCAGTTCCCCTTCAAGCGGGTCACCATCCCATGATATTACACCACCATCCTGCAGCAGAAAACGTTTGTTTATCATATTCTGTAAAGTAAACAGATAATCCCCACCCTTTACTTCCAGTTCACCTTTCATGCCGAAATCAGTGTCAGGTGAAACCTCAATGCTCAGGTTTCCCTCACAATTTGCACGGATCATGTCTCCCACAGTCGGGTCAAAAACCAAACGTGTTTCAGCTTCAGGTGTGACATCAAGGTTCATCAGGAAAGTAACGTCAAACCCGCTTTCCGGTACGAGCTCCTCAACATTTTCTTCGCTTACAGAATCTTTAATGAAAGTCATCCACGGGTTATCATCAGCTTCATAGGAATTTGTCATAGGCAAGACAAATACCGTATTTTTTTCAGTTTCAGCTTCAGAAATATCAATCACAATATCTTCTGTGCTTCCATGAATATTGCTTTGTGCTGTAGCAAATACAGTTCCATAATAAACAGGGTTGTCAGTTTCCGTTGTATTCATGATGTGATAATTATCCAACTGGATATCGAAATCATAATTGATATTATTGAAATTTTCATGCGTGAGCTTACCTTTCAGTACACCCGGGTTACCATATTCATCAGCTATAAGGAAATTTTTAAACACAAGTGAATCTTTATACACATAAATTGAATCCCTGAGATTAAACCTTGCCATAAGCAAATCATATGTCAGACCTGCCCTGTCGAAATTCAATGCACCTCGGACATCCGGATCGGATAATTTCCCCATTACATTGATACTTCCGTCAAGTTTTCCGCGGATATTCAGTAACCCGGCATCCATAAGGTATGGTTCTAAAACTGAAAGGCCGAAATTATTTATATTAAGGGTTAGATTTATTGTGTCTGTTGTCGGATTGAGCATGCCCCTGAAAGCAAAATAGCGGCTTGTTCCATCCAGCTTCAATGCATTGGATACATGGTCATAATTACTGTTAACCTGCAGCCTGCCAAATTCTTCTTCGTTGATATATAAATCAGACAGCCCAAGGAAAGCCCTGAAATCCATTTTGTCATACACATCAGCTATCCGCCCGTTGCTGTTAAGTTCTCCCTGTAACTGATATCCGGCACTTTTAATCAGCGGATTTATCACTGAAATATCCACATTTTCAATGTAATACCGCATATCTTTTTCGGGTTTCTGAGACACCTGTCCAACAAACCTGATTTTTTGCTCATCATTATAAAAGTCAAGGTTGTCAACACTGATCTCTGTGGTATCCATTTCAATGTGTGATTCCGTGAGTTTCCATTCCTGGTTTTTTAAAATAAAGTCAGACGGATAAGTATGTATATTTAAAGCTATATTATCATGCATTGATTCTTTCAGCAGCATTGTGGTTTTTAAATTTCCGGCATAGCGTACACTATCCTGGTTATCAAAGCTCAACATCATTTGTACTGAATCATTCATGGTTGTAGTGGACAAGTCAAATCCCTGAAAGAGTTTAATGTCTTTATTTGATATTTCAGAGAATGTAACATCAATACCGGCGGATTCTTTATCTGCCAGCAAATCCAATTCCAGGTTATCAATGCTTATTGTGTCATACCTGATTTCACCGGCTTGACATGAGATACTGTAATTATCAGCATTGGCATCTAATGTCCCGCTCAGTGAAACGGTTTCATCCAATTTTAATTCGGGCATAACAAAGCGGGTAAAATCAGACAATTCATAAAATTCAGCATCAAATCTCAGTTTTCCCGGACTGTCAGCCAGCCAGTCTTTTTCCTCATCTGATAATACAGGCAAGTACTGATATACCAAACCTGTTAAAGAAGAAATCATTTCCGGGATATCATATTGTCCTTCAGCTTCAATTTCGAAATACTCACTTTTAATATCAACAAACTGTTGACCAAGCATATTACCGGTATTGATGTCAATTTTATTGATGTTTACAGAATCATTATCACGCTTTAAATATGTATTGACGAGCTGCAGATTACCTGCGGCAGTATTGATACCATCTCCTTTGAAGTTGGCTATCATCAGAAAACCAGCTTCAGATTCAGTTGTATCCATGTTAAGCTCATAAAGGTCGGCTGACAGATCTGCACGAAAATCCATAACAGGGATATTGTTTTCAATTTCATATCCCCCCATAAATTCAACATTGAGGTTGGGGTCATCTATCATCAATTCTCCATTAAATGATGAGTTTGTTACCCGTCCGGCAATTTCAATATTACTATAGGGATAATCATTAACTTCGGCTGTATTGATATTACTTCCCAGGCTGAAATCATACTGTCCAAGGGTATCAATACTCCCTCTGAAATTCGCACTCATGTCAATAATGCCAAGCATATCCTGTTTATCAAGCAATTCTCCAATTTGCACATTCATAACATCAACATTGCCGCTGAGTGCCAATTCCCCGTTTGTTGTATTTGTTTTTACGGAAACATCCGTGCCTATATTGCCTGCATTGGTCCGGAATGTACCATTGGCAACCAAATCATTGAGCATGCCAACCAGGCTGCCATTAAAACTAACAACCCCCAGCTTTTTTATTGCCGGTGGTACTTCCAAAGTATTTTGTTGGTCAAAAGGTGGCATGTATATGCTTTCGGCATCGCGGATTGACGTTGATAACCGGCTGACTTCTGCAAAAACAAAACAATTTTCCATGTCCGGCAATCCGTTAAGGCGGATATCGGTTTTTAACTTTGTATCTTTACCATAGGCAAAATTAAAATCTTTGAGTTGCAAGTTGGATAACACGCCATTCAGGTGTGCACTCATCCTTATTTTCTGGTCAAGCCCCTGCAGTTCGGGCATAAAATATACAGCGTCTTCAACCGAAAGCAAACTCGAATCGATTTTCATATTTACTTTCAGGTTTTCCCAGGGATTTTCAAACGTCTTTTTTAAAAGGGCAAGCTCCATTACCGAGGAATACAACATAGAGTGATTGGACTTAAGAAAAAGATCATTCACTTTGTATAAACTATCTGATACCAATACGATACCAGACATTTTTTGAATGCCGGTTCCTGATTTTTCCTGAAAAGCCAGGTTCTTCAAATCCAATTCTATGCTGTCGCCATGCATTTGGAAATCATTGATACAAATATCAAATCCGTTTACCAGAATATCCGATGAATTGAAATAGCCGGGTGAGGTTTCCCATGGGGCATCCTGGTATGTCATATCGGCTTGTTTCAGAGAAAATTCATCACAGAAAATATCAAATGGTTCTCCGGCTTTGTCTTTTTTTTCTTTATCTGTTTCAAATTTATCAATGATAAACTGAAAATTGAATTTGCCGGTTGTATCTTTTGCCACATTAATGTCTGGATTAACAATGCTGATTTCTTTAAGGTATAACCGTTTTTGTCTTAACTTCACAGCAGAGATTCTCCCGATCACCTGATGTGCATACAATAAGGTATCCTGATCTTCATCTTCAAGATAAACATCATCCAGGATCACCCTGTTGGGTAATCTGATGTCAATTCCACCAATACTGATATCAAGATCATATCTCTCTGATAAAAAGGTAACGGCTTTCCGGGCAAGGTACGATTGATAATCGGCTGACTGAAACAACACACCATTAACAATGACGAACCGCAACAGAACGATAATCACAACAATTACAATACGATATGTTCTTCTTTGCCACACAATCAATTATATATTTTGTCAGTTAAAAACGGTTACTATAGGTTAAAATCACAAAATTAGGGGTTAGGAGTTAGGTTTTAGGTTATGAGTAATCTTAAACCTAAAACCTAACTCCTAACCCCTAAAACCTATTAATAGTAACCGATCTTAACCATTATTAACATAAACCTTTATGACTGATTAATTACTATATTTCATATTTGATACAAAAATAATAAAGCGGACATATTATATTGCATCAATGTGTGCAAAAAACATGCAAATATTTACATTTGCAAAAAAAATACACAATGGGAACTTATATTCTCGGCATCGAATCTTCATGTGATGATACTTCTGCAGCGGTATTAAAAGATAACTTTGTGCTGAGCAATGTTACAGCAGGACAGGATATCCATAAAGCCTACGGGGGCGTGGTTCCTGAGCTGGCATCAAGGGCACACGAACAGAATATTATTCCGGTTGTGGATCAGGCATTAAAAGGAGCAGGGGTTTCACTAACGGATATTTCTGCCATTGCCTATACCAGGGGGCCCGGGTTGCTGGGCTCCTTACTTGTTGGCAGTAGTTTTGCCAAAGGCCTGAGTCTGGCTTCCGGGATTCCAATGATAGAAGTCAATCACCTGCATGGACATATTTTTGCACATTTCTTAAAAAACCATGACAATAAAGATCAACAAACCCCGGCATTTCCTTTCCTTAATTTGTTGATATCAGGTGGACATACCCAAATTATCAAAGTCAGGGATTATTTTGATTTTGATATTCTTGGGAAAACCATTGATGATGCCGCAGGCGAAGCCTTTGATAAATCTGCCAAAGTTATGGGGCTGGGTTATCCCGGCGGGCCGGAGATTGATAAACTAAGCAAGCAGGGCGATCCCCACAAATTTGAGTTTTCAAAACCACGTATTCCCGGATTGGATTTTAGCTTTAGTGGCCTAAAGACTTCATTTTTATATTTTTTGCGTGATCAACTTAAAACCAATGATAATTTTATTGAAGACGAAAAGCATAACCTGGCAGCATCACTGCAACATACAATTGTAGAAATACTCATCGAAAAAATTGAACACGCTGCTGATACAACCGGCATTAAATATATTGCTGTCTCAGGTGGCGTCTCTGCCAATACATACTTAAAACAACAACTCAGAACCAAAGCTTATGAAAACAACTGGACTTTACATATTCCACAATTATCATATACAACCGATAATGCCGCCATGATTGCCATTATCGGATATTTTAAATTCAAAAAAGATATTTTTGCCGGACATGAACTTACGCCAAAGGCAAGGATGAAAATTGATTTTTAAGAATAAAAAAATATTTTTTTGGTTAAGCAACCTTTTTAATTAAATTTGGTCTGATTATTGTAAAATAAGTTAGTTGATAAATTTTAAAATCATATTGCCATGAAAAAGAGAATTAATCTGAGTTTGTTACTGATTGTCCTGTTTGCATTTAATGCCGGAGCCCAAACAAAAGGCCCGAGCATTTCCTGGGATAAAACAAAACACAACTTCGGAACATTTAAAGAGGAAGCAGGGAAGCAAACTGCCAAATTTGAATTTAAGAACACAGGGAATGAAAACCTAATCATCACCAATGTGCGATCATCCTGTGGCTGTACTGCCCCTGAATGGACAAAAGAACCGGTAAAGCCGGGAGAATCGGGATATGTTGATGCAACCTATAACCCCAAAAACCGTCCGGGTAAATTTAATAAATCTATTACTGTAACAATTAACGGCAAGCCCCGAACAACTGTATTGCGCATCTCCGGTAATGTTACCCCAAGGGAAAAAACCATTGAAGACCATTATCCGAAAGTATATGGTGATGTAAGGCTGGAAACTTCACATGTGGCCTTTGTTAAGATTAAAAATACGGAGAAGGATAAAGAATCTGTCGGTATTGTCAACATGTCAGAAAAACCTGTCACTGTTGATTTTGCAAATGTGCCTTCGCATATAGATATAAAAGCCGAACCTCAAACCCTTCAGGGTAAAAAAGCAGGGGAAAAACACGGGGAAAAAGGAAAAATTAATGTCACATACGATGCCAAAACCAAAAATGATTACGGCTTTGTGATAGACAGGTTATATCTAAAACTCAATGGTGAAAAGAACCGTCGTAACAGACTGTCAGTAAGTGCAACCATCGAAGAAGATTTCTCTCATCTTACGAAAGAAGAAATGGCCAATGCGCCAAAGGTGGAATTTGATAAAACAACCCATGATTTTGGTGATGTTAAGCAAAAAGAAAAGGTAACAACAAAGTTTACATTTAAAAATAAAGGAAAATCTGATCTGATTATCCGCAAAATAAAAGCTTCATGTGGTTGTACCGCTACCAGTCCCGAAAAAGATGTTATAAAACCCGGTGAAACCAGTTTCATTAAAGTAACTTTCAACACCGGCGGCAGACGTGGTAAACAGCGTAAAACCATTACAGTTATTACAAATGATCCCAAACAATCAACCACCCGCCTGAAAATAGAAGCTACTGTGGGCTCTTAAGGATTAATGCAAAATATTATATAGATTGAAAAACTGCCTGGTTCAGGCAGTTTTTTTTGTTTGCGAAAATGTTGTATAACTCACTATTCCAAAATGCAATGCAATATTATGATGAGTCAAAATTATGATTTCATAATTTCATATAGATACTGAAGAAAAAATTCAAAACAGATTTATAATTATTACCTGGTTTTTATCAAACGGGATGTTTCTTTCCTGTCATGTAATGCCAGTGAGAAAATATATGTACCAGGTGCCAGATGATTCCCTGAAAAATCAAATTGATTGGATCCGGGCATTGCTTGTTTTTCTTCTTTATATAGAAGTTTACCCAGAATATTATATACCTTTAGTTTAGCCATGCCTTTTGTTCCTGTTTCAAATTGAATGGTGGTGTTATTTGTAAACGGATTTGGATAAATATCACATAAAGAGAAATCATGTGTTAAATCTTCAATGGATTCTTCTTCCAGTACATGTATCATCATTGATGTATCATCCACTTGTTGTTCAGCGGCAGATGGGCCTGTTCCTATGTCAACATAAGGTGTAATGTATAGGGATAGTTGGTAATCACCTGCCTCATCTGGTGTCCCGTAAATATCTACACAATAATGTGTGTCAGGTACGGTAACCAGAAACTCTTCTGTGTTTTTTCCCCAGTTAACCCCGGGTGGCAGGTTTGTAACAGAATCAATGATAATTGAATGTATTATGGGGTACCCATCGAAAGATTGTGGAGGTATTATCGTTACTGTTTGTTCATAATATTCATCAACGTATGCCGGTGGAAAAGTATCTGGTTCCACTTGCCCCGGTTCTGCTGTGTCAACAACCGTTTCGTCAGGTGTGCAGTCAACGATCTGAGCCTGTATAAAACTGCCTGGAAGAAAAAATACACTAATCATTAATAAAGCAAAATACTTATGTTTCATATATTTTTATATTTTATGATTACGGCTGCAAAGGTAATAATTATTTTTTTAATGGTTTATTTTGGGATTTATTCAAAACTATCTTGTTTATGATTTTTCTCCTATATATTGTGTAAATTAGAAATTGGCAGTGCCCCAACCTATTATATGCCTGTATAGTGATTCTGAATTTTCCTGTCTAAAGATGCATAAGTTTTGTTGTACAGTATGTGCAGTTTTGTTATTTTCGTAAAGTATGCAAAGAAGAACTACTTTATTGATGTGTTTGTTGACAGTATTGCTGTTGTATTGTGTGTATGGCAAGGCGCAGGATGATAGTGTAAAAATGGTAAAATACAGTTTGTCTTATGATTTTAATGAGGGGATTTACCTTGATTTTAATCAATTCAGGCAGAATACACCAATCGATTTCTCGAGTACAAACCTTCCTGATCCGGAAAAAACCGATCCGGGTGAGGCTATGTTATCTGCCGGAAAATTGAGTTATTTTGATGATTACGGTATAAAGCAGCAAATTCCCATTGACAGTTTGTGGGGTTATTGTTACAACAGCAAAATATATGTATATTGGTCTGGTGGATTTCACCTTTTGCCCTACATTGGAAAAATTAGTCATTTTGTGGCAAAAGTGCAGGTAAGACATAATAACCGGGCAGACCCGTTTTATGATCCCAATTATGTTTATACTGGTCCCTCAAGCTACGTTTCAAATCATAACATGCAAATGTTGTTAAATATTGAAGATGGTGGAATCTATAAATTTGAGCCGGAAAATGTGCTTAAATTGATTAAAGATGAACCTGAACTTTATGAGGAATTTTCGAACCTGAAAAAGAGAAAGCAACGAAAAATGATGTTTTATTATATAAGGCAATACAATGAGAAACAAGCACTTTATTTCCCTGCTGATTAGTTTTGGTTTGTTAGCAGGTTACGCAGGAATTACTGAGAAATGCTTTGCACAAATAAGGTTTCCGGTACCATCAAAAGCCGATATCCGGGATTTTGAAGAAAGCAAAACCTATATTGTAAAGGAGGATATGCTTATATCTGATTACAACCTGGCCATAGAAGAAGCTGTGGATAATCACTGGGTGAGCACGGATACTGAAATTATCAGTGCAGAAGAATTTAAGGATATGAGAACAGATGAATCAGCGTCATTTGTTTACAAGAATCCTGTTTATTTTGATGAGGATAAAACTTATACGAAATATGATTATTTGTTCCTGTCTATGGGAGATAAATCAGGAGAACAAAATAAAATGCGGGATTTGTGCGCTGTGCCGCTGGCAGTGAAAGACACAAAACAGGAGGAATATGTGTATAAAACCGGTCTGATACTTGAATTCATGCAGGAACATATAAACGTTTGTAAAAAGCACCCGGAACTGGATAAAAATGATGTTGTGGATTTTTATTCATCACGGGAAATTAATTTGGATGAGAAGGAATTGTGGTTGTTGAAAGATGAAGTGGAACCCAAAATACGCAGCAGGAATGATATGAAATCGGTGTATCCGCATGATTTCCGCTTTGTAGAGGAAGAAGATATTAAATCTGCCATCGAACAGGGACGTGAAGATGTGCTTGTGTTGCATCTGATCAAAGCCGGTGAAAACAGATTTTGTTTTAAACTTATTGTAAGCACTGATAATGCCGGACTTTATTATTACGACTATCATAAAACCCGCAAACGGAAACCTTCATTGTTATTGAAAAGAGACATTCGAAAATTCCAAAGATGACATACGAAGATTATCTGGAGATCATTTACAATGCATTGCCCATGTATCAGCGTCAGGGGAAAGCTGCATACAAAGCTGATCTGAGTTGCACCATAGCAATAGACAAATATTTTGATCATCCGCATCATAATTGGCACAGCATTCATGTTGCAGGCACCAACGGTAAGGGATCTGTGTCTCACATTCTGGCTTCGGTTTTGCAGGAAGCCGGGTATAAAACAGGGCTTCATACATCCCCACACCTGAGAGATTTCAGAGAACGCATACGTATCAATGGTGTAATGATACCTAAATTGTGGGTTGTTGAATTTTTGCAACAGCATCTGGCATTTTTTCAATCGCAGAAAGCCTCTTTTTTTGAGATGACAGTGGCCATGGCGTTTGAATATTTCAGTAAGGAGAATGTAGATGTTGCTGTTTTGGAGACGGGTATGGGTGGCAGGCTGGATTCGACTAATATTGTCACACCACTGGTATCATTGATTACAAATATCGGGTATGATCATACAGCTTTTCTTGGAGATACACTGGCAGCCATCGCACAGGAAAAAGCCGGTATCATAAAACCAAATGTCCCTGTTGTACTTGGTACAAAACAAAAAGAAGTTGATGACATTGTGCGTGCTGAGGCAAAAAGGAAAACAGCCCGTTTTATAGCTGCCCCGGAAAAATACTCACCAAGAAAAACCGGCAGGGATAATTCTAATACATACTGGGAAATCAGCTCCGGGAAAGACAGATTTGTTTTAAAATGTGATCTGCATGGCAACTATCAGGGAGAAAATATCGTAACAGCGCTGGCTGCCATTGATGAACTTGAAGGTTTTGATAAAATCAATTTTCATGCAATACGTAAAGGATATGCCAATGTCGTAAACAATACAGGCATGGCAGGACGTTGGCAAAAACTGGCATCCAACCCGGATATATATTGTGATGTTGCCCACAATCGTGAAGGGCTGCTCCATGTTATCGAACAACTGAAAACTGTCAGAAAGCGGAATTTGTATATTGTACTGGGAATGGTTGATGATAAATCACTGGATAGAATCCTGCCCTTGTTTCCTGATAATGCATTTTATTTGTTTACGCAGGCAAAGATTTCCCGTGCTTTGCCGGTGGATATACTTGCCAAAACAGCAGCAAAATATGGGTTGAAGGGAGATACATTTACCGATGTTAAAACGGCTTTTAATAAAGCACGAAAACTTGCTGGTGCTGATGATACAATTTTTGTAGGAGGCAGTACATTTACGGTGGCCGAAATTCTATGATTAAAAAAGCATTTTTCTATCTTTGCCAAAACTTTTCCGGTATGCACGAAAAAATAATTATTCTCGATTTTGGTTCTCAATATACACAGTTGATAGCCAGAAAAGTACGTGAACT
>JBNJGX010000060.1:0-10982 GCA_051748025.1 Bacteroidota bacterium | reverse complement strand
ATTACAGCTGAGAAACTTAAAGAAACAGTATTGATTCCAGCGTTGAATTATTAAACTTTTGCCAAAAATAACACGAATATTATTGATAAGATACTAAATCCTTAATTATTTTGGATTTTGAACTTACATTTTTTCCCGCCTCACTTGTGCTAATGGCGGAGTCGAAGTAAGGCAACTTTTTTTCCAAGCAGGGTCTTGGAAAAAATGTAGCGCCTAATTAAACAAAGACTTCACATCCCGATACACATCGCCAATAAAGAACTTAAATTTCAGGATGTAAATGGGGCTTGTCAGTTGCAAATCGAGGGGTTTGTTATCAATCAGCATGATTCTGTATCCAATGCCACCACCCAAAGCAAAATACCGCAGGAACCTGTAATGTCCGGTAAGGGTTGCTTCATAATGCATCACCAGTTTTGGGTGGTAGATGTATGTGCTGTCGTTGTACGTGCCGGAAAAATTGGTTCCGCCCACAGCGATTTGCAAAGGCAAACTGCCTTGCCAGTGTTTGGTTTGATAAAAAACATATTCTCCGAATAGCGCCAGGTAGGCAAAATTCAATTCAGTGTTTATGGTATCTGTAATGCCGGCATTGGTTTCGTAAAAATTGCGTTTAATTGGAGTGGAAAGCCCGTATAATCCCAACCCGTATTTAAATGTATCAGAATAATTAAGGCCGAGGTTGATACCCCAGATTTTTACGCCTGCATTAGAGATAAAACTGTTTTTGGTATCGAAGCGCAAAAAGGGATCCGGTGGTTTACTAACAGCTTTACCGATATCATCTTCAACAATTTGTGCAGGTGCTGAAAAACTGATAAAGACAAAGCTCAGGAGCACAAAATATATGGGTTTGAGTGAGCGGATAATTTTATTCAAATTGTTCCTCCCATTTGTCCCATCGTTTGCCATTGATTTTGATAAGTTCTCCGTGATCATATTTATAAACAAGAAATAAACTGCCATCACGATGGAATTTCTGCCAGATGCCATCTTTTTTTCCCATTATATATTTGCCGCGCAACTCCTCATTACCATTGGCATACCAATGCTCGTGCAAACCATCAGGTTCATCATCGACATATTTTCCTTTAAATATCAATTTCTCTCCGCGATAATAATGTTTCCACATGCCGTTTTTTAATCCATCTTCGTAGTATCCAACTTCTTTATGATCGCCAACATGATAAACCCATTTGCCCGTTTTTTTACCGTCATAATATTTTCCGTATTGAATGGTATCCCCTTCCGGGCTTAATTCAAGAAGTTCTCCTTCAAGTTTACCATTGTTGTAATTTTCGATTTTTATTAAATTGCCGTCAGGATAATACCATTTCCATTCGCCATGGGGTTTTCCTTCCTTGTACTTCCCGGTTTGTTCCATTTCACCGTTACGGAAATAAAATTCCCATTGACCGTGCCGTTTGCCGTTTTTAAAGGCACCACGGGCACGTGGCTTATCATCCGGAAAATAAAATGTCCAGGTACTGTCTTTACGGCCTTGTTCTGACAACGAACCTGTTCCTTCCAGGTCTCCCTGCTCGTTATATTCCATGGCTTTTTTCAGACTGCCGTCTTTGGCATATGTTTTATGAATGCCTACCGGAATACTGTCAATAAAAGCCCCTTCATATTTGAGATTTCCATTGTTATGATATGTTTGTTTGAGTTCCGCTTTTAATTCCACCTCTTCTTTTTCTTCCTCAATAAGTTCTCCAAGCCTGTATTGCTGTTCTTTGATAATATTACCTGCTTTATCATATTCCCTGTGTCTTCCATGTTTTTTACCATTGACATAGTGGGTTTCAGTTTTTATTTGTCCTGCATCGTAAAATGTTACCCACTTGCCGGTTTTTTCTCCATCGTTGTTTTTCCGGTTTACCATCGAGCTTTCCACCAAAAATCCATTGAAATATTCAAACAAATTGGTTACATCACCTTCTTTGTTGAATTGTTTTCCCAATCCGTGTTTTTTTCCTTTATCATATTGATATGAATACTTCAGATAGCCTTCTTTTTTATCGTAATAATAAGACCTGCCATTGAGTTTATCGTTATAATATAATTCTTTGGAAATTAAAATGTTCCCGGTAGTATCATCTTTTTCAACCGTGTTGTATGTATAATAATGTCCGTGTTTATCGCCTTGTTTGTAATTTATTTTCTTTGTAAGGTAACCCTGTTCATCGTAAAACACCCATGTACTGTCAAGCTCATGATTTGTTCGCTTCCCTTTTGACCGTATTTGTCCGTTCGGGTAATAATTTGTCCAGTAACCTTCGGGTTGTCCGTTTTTCATGTAACCTTCACTGCTTTTCTGTCCGCCGGGATAATAAAACACATTATAGCCATTTGGATCAATGTCTTCTTCCTGTGCTTCGGCTGAAACTGCCAGAAAAACAAAAAATAATATGAGGTAAAAATATTGTCGCATGACAAAACAAATATCCGACTCTATATTGACAAAACGTAATTTTTGTGTAATTTTATATTTTTAATGTGAATAATAAAAATTTATTGTGTATGAAATGTTTATTGATAAGCAATTCAACCATGGCCGGAGAGCCTTACCTGGATTATCCCAAACACAACATTGGTGAAATGCTGGGAAAAGAAAAAGTAACGGCATTGTTTATACCGTATGCAGCGGTAAGTTTTAGTTGGGACGAATATGAAACCAAAGTAAAAAAGCGGTTTAATGAGGTTGGTCATGATGTGGTTGCCATCCACAAATTTGATGATCCTGTAAAAGCTGTTGAAGAAGCAGACGCCATTGTGATCGGAGGTGGTAATACATGGAACCTGATGCGTGTTATGCGTGATAACAATTTGCTGGGACCTATTCGCAAAAAAGTGCTTGACGGCACACCTTACATTGGCTGGAGCGCTGGTTCAAATGTTACCTGCCCTACAATAAAGACAACCAACGATATGCCCATTATTGACCCAAAGGGGATGGATGCATTGAACCTTATTCCCTTTCAGATCAATCCGCATTTCCTGGATAAAAAAGCCCAGGGACACGCCGGCGAAAGCCGTGAAGACCGGATCAATGAATTTTTGGTGCTAAACAAGGAGATGCCTGTTGCCGGCCTGCGCGAAGGCTGTATGTTTTTGATCGATGGGGATAAAATGAAACTTACCGGCATTCATCCGCTGCGCTTATTCAAATACGGTGAAGAGCCCCGTGAAATAGATACTGACCAGGATTTTACATTTTTGTTGAAAAGATAAGGACAGAATATTATTTGTAAAATTAGAAGTAACTTAATGATTGCTGAAGGGCATATTATTATAAATTTTTGTTCATTTCAGCTTTCAGGTTATTGCTATAACATAAATAAATATCTTACGACTGTTTTATCAAATTTTAACTGTGGCTACTCTTATATTTTTAAAATAAAGCTTACATTTGTACAAACAATGTAAGCAGTGTCCGTCCATAATGTCCGATTTCTGCCTTATCCCCGATAAAATGCGGGACAGGCAATGAACTCGAACATTTCATGATTTTGGCTGCACTCGGCATAGCTCAAGCGAGCTTTTCTCTGCCCTCGTTTGCACAAAATTTATGAACCAGACACTGACTTTATAGACAAGCACTAAGTATGAGCGAACAAATTAAACACGAATGCGGCATTGCCTTTATTCGATTACGTAAGCCACTGGATTATTATCAAAAAAAATACGGCAGTTGGAATTACGGTCTTGAGAAATTATACCTGTTGATGGAAAAACAACATAACCGTGGACAGGATGGCGCCGGCGTATTAAGCATTAAAAACAATATACCCCCGGGGAATAATTACATTGACAGGGTTCGCTCAAACGCACAAAATCCCATCAAAGATGTCTTTGACCAGATATTCCAAAAAAAAGAAGCAATACTCAACGGGAAAGATGTTGACACTGATTTTGCATATAAGAACCTCCCCTTTACCGGTGATATTTATCTCGGACACTTGCGATACGGAACCTTCGGAAAAAATGATCTTAAACTTCTGCACCCGGTAATGCGGTTAAATAACTGGAAAACAAGGTCCCTGATGATGGCAGGTAACTTTAACCTTACCAATATGGATGAGCTGTTTCAAAACCTGATCGACTACGGTCAACATCCCAAAGATTACAGCGATACAGTTACTATGCTTGAAATGGCAGGCTTACATCTGGACGAAGCCAACCAAAAGATATTCCGTGATTTAAAGAACCAGGGCCTGAGTAACCGTGAAATTTCTGATGTAATGCCGGAAAAGCTAAAAATTGAAAAAGTGCTGCAAAAAGCTTCAGAAAACTGGGATGGAGGTTATGTTATCGGTGGTATTGTAGGCCATGGCGATGCATTTGTCACGCGCGACCCATGGGGAATCCGTCCTGCCTTTTATTATGTGGATGACGAAATTGTTGTGGCTGCATCCGAACGTCCTGTGATACAAACTGTCATGAATGTCAAAGCTGAAAATGTAAAAGAACTTCAGTCAGGTGGTGCTCTTATCGTAAGAGCCAATGGTAAGGCAGAACAACATTTAATACGTGTACCACAGGAAAAAAGGTCTTGTTCTTTCGAACGCATATATTTCAGCAGAGGGTCTGACAAAGATATTTACGTAGAACGTAAAAAACTGGGTGAAGGTTTGGTAAATCAGGTGCTCGAAGCCATTGATTATGATTTTGACAATACAGTATTTTCTTACATTCCCAATACTGCCGAAACAGCTTTCTATGGATTAATAAAGGGGATGGAAGATATGTTAACCACTGAAAAAATAAAGGCTTTGCGTAACCATGACAGTCCCATGACAGAGGATGATATGGCAGTATTGCTGGCAAAACGGCCGCGTGCTGAAAAAATTGCCATCAAAGATGTCAAGCTTCGCACATTTATAGCTCAGGATGAAGGCCGCAAAGATATGGTAGAACATGTTTATGACATTACCTATGGCGCTGTTAACAGGGGAAAAGATACCCTGGTTGTAATTGATGACAGCATTGTGCGCGGTACCACTTTACAACAAAGCATATTACGCATCCTCGACAGGCTTGAAGCAAAAAAAATAATCATTGTCTCATCAGCCCCTCAAATTCGTTATCCTGATTGCTACGGTATTGATATGGCCAGACTCGGGGATTTTATTGCTTTTCAGGCAGCCATTGCCCTGCTTAAAGAAAATGGCCTGGAAAATACCATCAAAGAGGTTTATGATCTGTGCAAAGCCCAGGAAAACCTGCCAAAAGAAGAAATGGTCAATTATGTAAGGCAGATTTACAAGCCATTTACACCTGAACAAATTTCCATAAAAATTGCAGACTTGCTAAAACCTTCTGATATGCACGCAGAAGTGGAAATTATTTACCAGGGAATTGAAACCTTACATGCTGCATGCCCCCAACATAACGGCGACTGGTATTTCACCGGCGATTATCCCACCCCTGGCGGTGTGCAGGTTGTTAACCGTTCTTTTATCAATTATATTGAAGGAAGAAATGAAAGGTCATATTAAAAATGGGAGGTTTTATTCAGCGATACCACTAATTTTTGAAAACCATTATATCATCAAGCAAATACAATGCTGTTTCGGTATCAGTACCTTCATATACAAAACTGATATAAACCTCACCGCTGTAGCTGCTCAGGTCAATTTCACCACTTGGTGTCCAGTCATTTGCATATCCGCCTGCAGGCGCATCTGAAACATTGGCATTGAGATCAGTCCAGGTGGCATCTTCGGGATTCCCTGAATCATAGTCAGTGGATATCATTGCTTTCAGAATTCCCCCTTTATCAAAAGCTGCCCGGGTATCAAAACTCATAGCATGATCACCTCCTGTGAGCTGTACAGCAGGCGAAATTAACCAGTTACGGATATTATCTTCATTGGCAGCCCTGCCATCTATGATTGCTGATAATCCTTTTTCGCCGGTTTCCTTACTTTTCCATGAAAGCGTGCCTGCTGTTGCGATGTTGTTCCATCCCGACAGGCTTAGTATTTCACCATCCGTTGTGCCATTAAAATTCTCTGAGAACACCGTATCATATTCACCACAGCGCAAACCTTCCATGTCTAATTCATGAAATGAACGAATATACAGTTGCCAGTCATCCCTGAACTGGCCAACTATAGCAATCATGGAACCTTTTCCTTCAGGTATCCGGTAAGAAGCAAAATCAGCATAACCTGATGTTCTGACCATTAGTTCCTGTCCGTCACAATCTTCAATTGTACGGTTTTCAGTGATCAGGTTTTCAGCATCAGCGAATGTTTTTCCAAGGTCTTCTTCTACAAACTGTACATCAGTAAGTTTAACAAGCTGCCCCTGATAATTCCCTGTCTGAATCTGTCCTATTTCCACTTCTTCAGGTGTAACATCCTGTTCCGTGGCAATTTTTACCATGTTATCATCCACATGTACAGAATCCAGTTGCAGCATGTTTTCATAATCATCCAAAATAAGGCCTTTCAGGTATAAACGGATTGAATCACCCTCATATATACCACCTGACGACAGCAGGTGTAAATTGATAGCACCAGTGGCATCCTGCACATAGGCAGATTTATAAATATTGCCCGATTTGTCATCCATGGTACAAACACAATACACTGAGAAATCATCACTAAATTTATACCCTTCAGGATAAGCACCTGATTGTACACTGTCTGCATACATTTGACGCAGGTCGCCGATGGTTAACACGTTACCGGTTGGAATATCCTGTGCTTCAGGTTCATCAAAATCATCGTGAACACAACTGGACACAAGAAATATTGCCAGTATATTTATCAGAATTCCAATTTTATATGCTGTCTTTTTCACAATATTAAGTTTTAATGTTCAATCAAAAAAATTATTTAGTTTCGCCGCATCTGGGGCCATCAAGATTCACTTCATCAAGCGAGCGTATTAGCAATTGCCAAACCACATCACCTCCGGAATACTGAAATTTGGTAATTATACCGGTTATGTCTCCTTTTCCTTCAGGTATTGAGTCTCTTGCAAAATCTGCGTAATCACTGGTCCTCACGATGATATTCTGACCATCACAATTTTCAATATTACGGTTTTGAGCCGATGACCCATCAGGATCTGCATAAGTTTTATTCAAATCATCTTCAATAAACTGTACATCTGTAACTTTTACCAGTTCACAGTTATATTCTCCTGATATTATGTCAGGGATAGATGTAACAGCCGGCTCAATCTCCTGGTCTTCTTTCTGTACAATAATTTGGGTTTCGATGTCAAGGATATCATCAAATACAAGTTCCATTTTACCATTGTAATCCACAACTTCTGCTCCGTTGAGATTTATCCTTACATAATCCCCTGTATGAACAGCACCCGGACTGCTTAACCTGTACAAATTGATCCCACCTGTACTGTCTTCCACATAAGCCTCTTTATAGATATTCCCTTTTGAATCATCCATTGTTACAGTGGCATACAACATGTAATCTTCCGTAAACTGGTAATTATCTCCGCTGTCAGCATGTATCTGATAAATATCTGAAATATTTAATTTCATATTATCCGGCACCTTATTGACAGGGGGATTATCAAAATCATCAACACAAGCAACAACTCCGAATACCATCAATGCAAACAGGCTTATTATTGTATTATTTTTATTCATTGTCTTAGGTTTTAAAATTAGAAACTGAAATACACATTAAGAAAATACGTACGCCCATACATATAAAAATATTTCGGGGGGAATTTATCAATATTGGCAATGTCATACCGGTATTGTTCAAAACCACCGATGATAAAATCGGTTGTATTAAGTACATTGTTGACACTCAATGTAAAACCGGCATAATAATCGCCGAATTTAAAAGATTTACCGCCAAAGAAATTTACCGTATAATTGGCATCCAGCATCTGCTGATCAAGCATTTCATCCCATTGCGGGTCATCTTCAACAAAATTATCCATTGCTTCTGCTGTTCGCCTGTCGGGGCTGAAGTCAAGGAAAATCCTGTCAAAATAATTAATGTTTGCACCGGCAAACCAATAATTGGGTGAATCATATTTAATGCCAAAACTGCCGACAACTTCAGGCATATTACCGAGGTGATATTTTTCAATATATACTGTACGGTCATCAGCAATAATTTCAGAATCATTGTCCTGGGCAATGGTAACAGATGGGCGGGAAGTGTATATGTATTGTCCCCATGAACCGGCAGCATTTACAGACCATGTGGGTGTAATATTAACATCCAGTCCCAGCTCGGTACCATAGTGTAATTTATCAAGGTCTGTCATCACATAGTTGACAAAACTGTTTAGTTCATCATGATAAAAGCTCCGGTTCCACAGTCCATCTTTAAAAGATGTTAAAAATCCGGTCATACGCAGGTCAATAGCAGGAGCTCGCCAAACATAAGAAAAGTCCCCTGATAGAATTTTTTCACTTTCAAGGTCATCCACCGTATGGTCACGTGTACGGGGAGAAATATATGCATCCCTGAAATAGGGGGCATTGGTCATATATCCAACATTCAACAAAACAAAATGACGGCCGGTAATTTTATTGGTTATTCCTGTTTTTAAACCATAATCGATAAATTCATTTTTAGGCGCATCACCAAGTGATTCAGTTGGAAATTTACCGTTTCTGCGGTTTCCTGTACGCCAAAATTCTGTATAAGAGACCTTTCCAGCCACATAAAAATCTGATTTGTTCAATTGTGGAAAATTAAATTCCAATTGCAGAAAAGCATCATGGCTGTTTATATTCGCAACATAATCATATCCAATGATATCACCTTCTTTGGCAATGTGATTCGGATTATCCAAATCATTGTCAGCCATACTTGGATCAGCAAAATCACGTTCTGCGAACTGATCAATGTCCAGCCAGTAATCACCACCAAGCAAATCCACAACAGTTTGAAAATGATGGCCTTTATAAAACCTGAAGTTCAAAGCCCCGGTAAATGTGGTATATTCATTCATCCGGTTTTTATAAGTCGAATTGGCACCATATTGTTTGATATCCGTACGGCCCTCTTCAATGATATATTTTGAACGCATACCGGTAACATCATTACCAATTGTACCTTCGGCATTATTCACCGTATAAAGGTTTTTTGCATTGGCCTGGTAGAAACTCTCCCAGTTGAGCTGAGTTACATTAGAATTACCAGACTGCCATAGTTGATTATAATGCTGATACATGTCAGGATCATCTTCCCAATAACTGGGTAATTTTTTGTAATAATCCGGCCGGGGATCTGCAGCATCATACCAGTTCAATCGTGTAGAACCTCCGCGGCCAAAGGTATAATTAATGCCACTTGTCAGTTTTTGTTTTTCATCAATATCCCAATAATGGTTAATCAGGACTTTAGGTTTATGATAATTGCTTATCCTGGAGTTGCGTTTTTCACCTTTCTGATATCCCCAGTATGGATTGTAAAAATTACTGCCGGCCAGGTCATACACTTCCTGTGTTCCGACACCGTTTTTCCCCCGGCGTGAAGGGGCTCCAAAACCAATAAGGCCTATGCTGTGTTTGTCATTGAGCTTACGCTCTACTGATAATAAATAAGCATAAGCATCATAAAAGGAACCTTCCACGTAACCTTCTTTAGCCCAACGCTTTGATCCAGATAAAGTAAAAGCCCATCCATTGTCCATCATCCCGGTACTGTGAATAAACATAGCACGGTTTGTATAGCTTTTGTTAGCCAATGAATATGTCAGGCGTGTTTGTTTTCTGTCTTTTGATGCCCTCATGGTAATGTTTGTAAGCCCTGCAACATTACCAAAACCATAATCATTGGCTTCCAGGCCTATGGTAATTGTCTTGTTTCGCACGGCATCATTCAGGCCACCCCAGTTACTCCAATAAGCAGGGCCGTTTTCCATATTATTCATTACCATATTGTTGATGGTAACATCCAGGTACCGATTATCATACCCGCGAATATCAAACCTGGCCTGGCTGAATATATAAGCAGCCCGTTGTACAAAAATGTCGTCTGATGAATGCAACAAACCTGCAATATCCTGAGACTGCTCGCCGCTACTGAGCTCTGATTCAGAAATGGTAAATATTTCCACTTCTTCCTGTACCTCAAGATCTGCTCGTGTGGTATCTTCATCTTCTTCTGCTTGTCCGAAAACCTGCGATATGGGAAATAACACAAGTAAAATCAATGCAAATTTTTTCA
The DNA here is from genome assembly GCA_051748025.1 of Bacteroidota bacterium. Taxonomy (GTDB): domain Bacteria; phylum Bacteroidota; class Bacteroidia; order Bacteroidales; family ML635J-15; genus JAQIBY01. The sequence goes on along the minus strand of JBNJGX010000060.1, from coordinate 804 downwards.
TTTAAATGCTATTTTAATTTCTCTCAAAAAGTCAATGTTCAAAATTAAAAAAAAATATAAGTTTTTATGTTTTTATTCAATTGTTTTTTCAATGTCTCAATGCCACTGGTTTAAAATAATAGCAAAAATTTCAGCAATAATTTCCAATCTATCAGTTTTACAATGTTGCTTTTCCGGCACATTTTGCGGATCAATCTCATTTTTTCCGTATCTCATTTGTATTTCTACAATTAAATCGTTTATAATTCGTTTATTGTGAAAAGCTAACCATAAAAATCTGTAACAATATGGATGGTAAAACAACAGCAATTATTGCACACATTACATTGATAGGATGGATTATTGCAATTGTGATTAACAGTAATGAGAAAAATGAATTTGCCAGTTATTACATCCGGCAACTGCTGGGGCTTTTTCTGGCCGCCCTGGTTTTAGGCTGGATACCCATAATCGGTTGGTTATTATCAATTGGTATTTTTGTATTTTGGCTTATTAGTCTGATTGGTGCCGTACAAGGTGAAAAGAAAGAAGTACCGCTGGTAGGCCATTATTTCCAGGAATGGTTTAAAACTTTGTAAACAGGCAGCTTTTAGTATCTTATCAATAATATTCGTGTTATTTTTGGCAAAAGTTTAATAATTCAACGCTGGAATCAATACTGTTTCTTTAAGTTTCTCAGCTGTAATAACAATTTCTTTTCCCAGTTTCAGAACAACTGACTTAGACGGATTTAAGATGATACCAGTTTATAAAATAATGTAAGATTTGTGTCTGGAAATTGCATTTTAGTTTCATTCATAGTCT
>JBNJGX010000059.1:8333-11101 GCA_051748025.1 Bacteroidota bacterium | reverse complement strand
AATCAACCAAATGGTGAAATTACCATTTCTGCAAGTGGAAATAATCCTTTTGATTATGCCTGGGATCACACAACGGAAAATCAGGCAACAGCAGACAGCCTCACTCCGGGACAGTATAGTTTCACAGTTACCGATGTCAACGGCTGTCAGGTAGATTCGTCTGCAACTGTTTTCAATGTGGATCCGGGAAGCTTATTTGTTACAGGCATTAACCCGTTGTGCTATAATGATTCAACAGGCATCCTTATTACCGAAACAGAAGGAACCATACAGCCTTATGAATACATCTACTCCACCGGCGATACCATCACAAGCGATGAAAACACTGACAGCCTGAAAAATTTACCGGCAGGCACGTATTTAGTTACCATCGTTGACGGCAATAATTGCACAATGTATTCTGACAGCATCGTCCTGGAGTATCCACCGGAACTCACAATCAGTGATACTGCCTACAATGAAAACGGACAGGGCAACATTGAAATTGAAGTAAACGGTGGCACAGAACCCTATACTTATATGTGGAACACGGATGATACAACCACTGCGTTGTTTAACCTTGACGCCGGGGAATATATTGTTACCATCACGGATGACCACAATTGCATGATAGCAGAATCATACGACATAAGTTTCAGTGAATTATTAATACCGAATGTTATCACGCCAAACGGTGACGGCCTTAACGACACCTGGAACGTCCAGGGCATTGAAGCTTACGAAAATGTTGAGATCAGCATTTTTACCCGCTGGGGCGATGATGTATTTTATTTCAGCGGATCAGGAACAGAATATACCGACCAGCAAATACAATGGGATGGTACCAGAAATGGAAAAGACCTGCCTATGGGCAATTATGTGTATATTCTTGTACTCAATGAAGGAGAAAAAAATTATAAAGGAACTGTATCTTTAATCCGTTAAATTGTATTGTGTTATGAAGAAATTTTGGTTGTGTTTTATTTTGATTTTTAGTATTGTCAACTTAAATGGTCAAACTATTGAGTGGGCTAAAATGGGAAAACGAAGCACCGACAATAATGGTGTTTACGGTTTAGCCGTTTGTATTGATTCGGATAACAATGTTATTTCCGGTGGTAGATATAATTGTGCATCTACAAGCACAACTGATGCCATTGAATTTGATACGGAAATGATTACCGGATTTCAAACATCTGCATTTTTATATAAGGGGTTTATTGCCAAATATAACAATACAGGAACCATTCAGTGGCTTCGCAGAATTGGTGATGATTCAGGGCATGACAGAATAAAAAGTGTAAACACCGATAAGGATAATAACATTTATGTAACGGGATATTTTAGTTCAACAACGCGTTTTGGATGTCCAAATACCGGCTCCTGCAACAGCGGGACATCACTCACCAGCCAATATGGTGATGACGGTTTTCTTGCTAAATATGATCCCGATGGCAATTTTTTATGGGTTGAACATATTACAAGTGATGGAAGTTTAAATGCTGAAAAAGCAAGATTCAGTACCAGTTCAAACGCTGTATATGTTAGTGGGCAATTTTCCGGTCAAGCAACATTTGGTGAAGGAGGTTCTCAAGTGATCTTAAATTCTACAGGCACCGGAAATGACGTATTCATTGCAAAATATGACTTAAACGGAAATCTGCTTTGGGTTGAACAGGGAGAAACTACAGACTGGGCTTATGCAACATCCATGGAAGTGGACAAGAGTGACAATGTTTACATTGGAGGACAATTCAAAGAACAAATAACATTTGAAACCACAACACTGACAGGTGCGGGATATACGGATCCCGTAAATCCATATGTCATTAAATATAATGGCAGCGGTAACCTGCAATGGGCAAATTCTTATACATCAACTTCAAATGTGGATGTTGATGGCCTGGCTGTTGATGATGACCAAAATGTTTACTTTGCCGGTGCATTCAATGATGAATTAACAATTGGGACAAACAACCTGACATCGGTTTACTCAAATAATGTGACATACATGGCAAAACTTGATCCGTCAGGAAATGTGTTGTGGTCAAAAAAAACCGGTACAAGGCCCGATTCCAATGGGTGGTCCAGTTGTAAATCAATTACGGTAAATCAAAATAACGAAATTTATGCGTTCGGCATGTTTGAGGAAGATTGTGATTTTGATGGCATAACAGTAACTGGCTACGGAAATGCAAGTTATAATGTATGGTTTTCAAAATGGGACACCGACGGGAACCTTGGTTGTATTGATAAAGCTGCAGGGGGGCATTCTGATTATGCAAAAGAAATTGTAGCTGATAATAACGATTATGCATACATTTCAGGTGATTCATTTCGTACTGGAACATATGATTGTGACTGGGGTAGTCATACACTTTATCCCAACAGGACATCTACCGTAACAGCAAAAATTTATATGGGACCATCCACTCCACCTTCATCTGCATCAGCCACTCCCTCTGCAGTTTGCCCCAATACCGCTACGGATATTGAGCTTTCAGCTTCAGGCGGAACTATGGGACCCGGTACAGATATTTATTGGTACACCGGCAGTTGCGGGGGAACTTTTGTTGGTACAAGCAGTCCTTTAACTGTATCAGAATCATTAAGCAGTGCCACTACTTACTATGCAAGGTATGAAGGTGCCTGTGGTGTTACTGACTGTGCCAGTACAACAGTAAATGTAAATACAGAATCTGATGCACCAACCGGGATAACAGGAACAACAACAATCTGCGAAGGTGACGATACAGATTTAAGTGTTGATGGAGGAAACCTTGGAACAG
>JBNJGX010000059.1:0-8233 GCA_051748025.1 Bacteroidota bacterium | reverse complement strand
ATTTAACTGTAGATGGAGGAAACCTTGGAACAGGTGCTACATGGGAATGGTATTCCGGCAGTTGCGGGGGAACTGCTGTTGGAACAGGATCATCCGTAAATGTTTCTCCGACTTCAAATACAACTTATTATGTCCGTGCCGAAGGCGATTGTAACACAACATCCTGTGAATCTGTAACGGTTGATATTGTGGATATACCCGAAGCACCCGATTTTGTTTCTTCTGACGATGATGATTTCTGCTCCGGTGATGCAGGCACATTCAACTTGTCTGCATCCGGGGGATCCGGAGATACATTGAGATGGTTCACCGGTAGTTGTGGCGGCACAGAAATCGGAACAGGAAGCCCCTTAAACATCAATATTCCTGCCGTAACAACCACTTATTATGCGCGCTGGGAAAACAGTTGTGGAATATCTGAATGCGACAGCACTATAGTCAATATCATTGATGAACCTGAAGACCCGGTTTCTGCTGATGCTGATACCACTTCATTGTGTGCAGATGACTCAGGGGATATCACACTAACACTTACAGGTGGTACAGGCAGCGATGTACATTGGTATTCAGACTCTTGTGGTGGCACTTCAGTGGGCACAGGGAATCCAATAACCATTGAATCGCCTTCCAGCACGACAACCTATTATGGACGGTACGAAACAAGTTGTGGTATTTCTGAGTGTGCTTCTGTAACAGTTGACATCATTGATATTCCTGTGCCACCATCGGATGCTTCTGTCAACCTGAATGATTTGTGTTCCAATGGAAACAATACCATTGAACTTTCAGTTCCCGACGGATCGGGAGATACCTTACACTGGTACACCGAATCATGCGGAGGCACAGAAGTAGGAACCGGTAATCCCCTGGAAATAGCACAGCCAACAACTACAACAACATATTATGCCCGCTGGGAAAATGCATGCGGACAATCCATTTGCCAGGATGTAACTGTAAATATCATCCCGGCATCCGATGCCACGATCAATCCTGCAGGGCCTTTCTGTGATACAGATTCTCCCGTTGTACTAACTGCCGCTGAATCTGATGGCACATGGAGTGGCAATGGTGTTGATCCGGATACCGGCTTATTTGATCCGGAAGAAGCCGGCGTTGGGGAACACACCATTAGCTATGAAATCTCAGGAGAATGCGGTGACTCCGACCAAATTACCATTTCGGTTTATGTTGATTTTGATGCAACAATTAAAAGTCCAACAAATTATTGCAGCGACGATGAAACAGTATATCTGGATGCCACAATGGAGGGAGGCACCTGGGAAGGAACAGCAATTGATGAAGATACTGGGGAATTTGATCCTGCCAGTGCAGGTACAGGAAACCATCAGATCATTTATGCATATCCCGGCCCCTGTGGAGATGCCGATACAGTTACAATTACCGTCCACGAACGGGCAGATGCGAGCATTAATCCTGTTGATACCTTACTTGTTAATGCAGATCCTGTAATACTGACAGCAACTCAACCCGGAGGCAAATGGGAAGGTACAGCGATTGATGAAGATACAGGTGAATTTGACCCTGCCAGTGCAGGCACAGGTGAACATTTAATTATATACACCATTGAACAAACCTGTGGGGATTCTGACAGCACAACTGTTTTGGTTGTTGATGCACCGGTTGATGATCTTATCATTCCGGATGTACTGACACCAAATGATGACGGGTTAAATGACACCTGGAAAATTCAGGGGATTCAAGCCTTTACCGATGTAGAAATCAGTATTTTTACCCGCTGGGGCGATAATGTATTCTACTTCAACGGTTCAGCTGATAATTATGCACAAACCCGCAGTCAATGGGACGGAACACACAACGGAAAAAAATTACCCATGGGATCATATGTTTATATTCTTGAATTAGATGATGATATTTATTATAAAGGAACTGTAACCATAATTCGTTAACCACAAAAACAAACAGATATGAAAAAGTTAAGTTTATTATTGATTTTTGCAGCTTTTGCAGGTTCAGCGTTTGCACAGCAACTGCCGCTTTACAGTCAGTATATGTTTAACCGTATGCTACTGAATCCTGCCGTAACCGGCAGCACTGAAGGGATACCCATTTCCCTGACAGCCAGACAACAATGGGTGGGCATCGAAAGAGCACCATCTACCCAGGTACTGAGTGCTCACACGCTTTTGAACAACGGCACTATGGGTGTCGGGGGTATGATCTTTTCCGACCATTTTGGAACAGAAAACAGGATAGGACTTCAGGGAAACTATTCCTATATATTACCTGTCTTTGATGATTCCAAACTCAGCTTTGGCCTTTCATTCCAATTATTCCAGTATCAGGTGGACTACAGGGACATGATCGCCATTGATGAGAATGATCCTGCCATTACTGAATACAGCCGTGAAACAAGCTGGATTCCTGAATCTGATTTTGGCATTTACCTGTACAATGAAAAATATTTTGCAGGCTTATCAGCCAACCAGATGATAGAATTGCCGGTTAATATCGGTGGCGAAGAAGTTGAACTAAACCGCCTTGCACGGCATTATCATTTAATGGGCGGATACAAATTTGACCTTGAAAATGATTTCGAAATTGAGCCATCAGCCCTTGTTAAAGGTACATTTCAAACGCCTTTTCAGTTTGATATTAATGTCAGGGGCATTTACATGAAAGACTACTGGCTGGGTTTTTCATACCGTACAGATGGCAATATTGTTTCCATGCTGGGACTCAGATTCCAGGAATTTGATTTTGGTATTGCCATGGATTTTGCAACATCAAATATCCGTACATATCAGAAAGGTTCATTCGAACTGTTTTTGAGATATACACTGCAAAAATCAACAGATAGTTTTAAGCGATTGGATTAAGCCGGCTTGAATATCAGCACTTTTTTAATGTTGTACCAAGGTTTAATCGAGAGATATATGCCGCGCCCCGACGTAGCCGGATAGCTCAGGTGCTGTTTTGGCTAATGTGCCGGCCTGCAAGCAGGGCGACCGGAGGCTGTGCCCGGCGTAGCTTTCCGGCTGTAAGAGGCGGAAAGTGAAGACGGGAAGCCCCTGCGGGCAGGTCTGCCTGGCAAAACAGGCAGCGGCACAAGCCAAAACAGTACCTGATTAGGAGGCGAAGGCGGTTAAGGCGCCCAAAAAATATTATAATTCCACCATATTCCCTTTTACAATTCCTGTTTTAATGCTACATTTGTGGTTTTGGTTCAATCATGAATACGGAACTCTATATTGCCCGCAGGTTGCTGAAGGGCGAGAAAAACAAAGCAAATTACAGCCGCCCCATTGTCAATATTGCAGTGGCCGGTATTGCCATCGGCCTGATTGTGATGATTCTGGCTGTCGGGATTCTGACAGGTTTTAAAAATGAGATCAGCAATAAAGTTAGTGGTTTCGGTTCACATATCCAGGTAAGCAATTACGACAACAGTAGTTCTTACGAAACCAGACCAATTACAGAAAATCAGAAGTGGCTGGACGAAGTGGAAGAACTGGAACATGTTCACCACATACAGCGATATATTACAAAAGCAGGCATCATAAAAACAGAGGCATACCTGGAAGGGGTGGTGTTGAAAGGCGTTGATACAGATTTTGACTGGACTTTTTTCAAACAATACATAACCGATGGTAACATCCCGGCCATCAGCGACAGTACCAAATCTAATGATGTGCTTATCTCGGAACACCTGGCGCGCCGTTTGAAACTCAAAACAGGCGACGATCTGAGGATGTATTTTATTGAAGACCCGCCGCGAATGCGAAAATTTCAGATCTCAGGGATATATGACACACAACTTGAAGAACTCGACAAGGTTTACATTTTTGTTGACATCAAACACCTGCGAAAGCTCAACGACTGGGAGGAAGATCAGATAAGCGGGTACGAAATTCTGATTGATGATTTTGACAACCTGTTGGAAACCGACAAAAAAATAACCCGCATTGTTGGCAACAATTACTCACCCGACCTTGAAACCCTGCGTGTAAGAAATATCACCAGCCAGTTTCCACAGATTTTTGACTGGCTTAATCTGCAGGATACCAATATGTGGGTGATTTTGATTCTAATGGTTGTTGTCGCTGGGTTCAACATGGTCAGTGGTTTGCTTATCATTATTCTTGAACGCACAAACCTGATCGGCATCCTGAAAAGTATGGGCACCACAAACTTCAGTATCCGTAAAGTGTTTTTATATCATGCCGGGTTTCTTATTACCCGGGGGCTGTTGTGGGGGAACATCCTGGGTATCGGATTATGCTTGCTGCAATTGCATTTTGACTTCATCAAACTTGACCCCAGCTCATATTACGTATCCATGGTGCCAATTAACCTGAATGTGTGGCACATTCTGATCCTGAATGCAGGAACCATGCTTGTAACCGTGATGATGCTAATACTGCCATCCATGCTGGTAACGCGCATCAGTCCTTCCGAAGCCATTAATTTTGAATAACCATGCCGAGATTAATTGCCATAGCAACAGCACCGATCATCTTAATTTTGTTTTACGTTTACCGCAGGGATAAATATAAAAAAGGCCCTTTCTGGCTGCTTTTACTCAGCTTTGCAGGTGGAGCCCTCATTGTACCGGTAGTTATATGGTGGGAAACGGCCATGATGGGGTTTGCTGATTATTTTTACAGCTTCCAGTGGCAACATGCTTTTGTCATTTCTTTTTTTGTAGCCGGATTGTGCGAAGAAACCATGAAGCTGCTCGCTTTTATGTTACTCATCTGGCGCAGGTCTTATTTTATGGAAAAATTTGATGCCATTGTTTATGCCGTTTATATTTCGCTGGGCTTTGCCCTGGTCGAAAATATCATGTATGTTGCATCGGGAGGCAGCCAGATAGGCCTTACCAGGGCTATTACCGCCGTACCTGCCCATGCCATTTTCGGCATTGCCATGGGGTTTTACCTGAGTAAAGCCAAATTTACCAGCCATAACCGCTTTATTAAACTGCTGCAGGCATGGTTTGTCCCGATTGTCCTTCATGGCACTTATAACTATATTATCATGGCTGATTTGCCATACCTGTTGCTTACTTTCGTTCTGTATGTTGTGCTTCTGTATTTACTGGGATTTAAAAAACTCAGGACAGTAAGTAATGCATCCGTGTTCAGACCGGTTAGAAAAAATGAGTGACCATTCATTTTTATTCCGTTTGTCCTGACGTATTATAATTACTTTTCTAATTTTGTGCTTTTCAATCTTATGAAAATTATCATAAAAGCCATATTGATATTGCTGGGAAGTATTTCCCTGTTCCTTGGGGTACTGGGCATTTTTGTTCCCGGATTACCAACCACGCCTTTTCTTTTACTCAGCGCGGGTATGTACATCCGCAGTTCAGAAAAACTGTACAACATGGTCATTACCAACAAACTCCTTGGGCCATACATCATTAATTACCAACGCAACAAATGTATGACACTCAGGCTAAAAATATATTCCATCAGCCTCATGTGGATCATGATCACCCTGTCATGCGTTCTTTTTATCCAAAACACCTTACCCATGTTTCTTGTTTTAGCCCTGGGTATTGTTGGAACCTGTGTCATGGGATTTGCAATTAAAACCTGCCGGCATAAGCCAAAATATACAGGTCAATCACGTATGTCTGCTTCAAAAAAATAAAGTGATCTATGATTCCGGTTTCTTGTTTACTCATTATTAGGGCGCCCGCCTGCCTGCCCTGCCCGTCCGGCAGGCAGGGGCGGCCTTCGCCTGCAAGCTGCTTTGGCTCTGCGGGTGTATGCAAGCGGAAGCAGGAGCTTCTGCCGTCGCTCTGCTTCCGCTTGCATCACCAGCGCATCGCCTGAAAGCAGGCTTTCCGGCTTCGTCCTGGCGCAGGGTGAAAAATCATAACTAAACATAATTACGAATAACCATATAAATTAAAATGCATACCTTTGTTAATAAATAAATCTATTTTACTATGGACAAATTAAAATGAAATCAACCCCTGGCAAGCTTCACGCTACCATATTTAAAATCGCTAAAAAAGAATAAACGATGAAAAACAAAACCCTGATTGGTATGTTAATACTTTCAATGATAAGTCTCGCTTTCATATCCTGTTCTACAATTCCCAAAGATGCCACTGCCGTACGGAATTTTGATAAAAAGAAGTACCTTGGTAAATGGTATGAAATTGCCCGTCTGGATTTCAAATATGAACGGAATTTGAACAACACCACCGCTGAATACTCCACAAATGATGACGGGACAATAAAGGTTAAAAACCGCGGATTCCATGTGAAAGAAAAAGAATGGAAACAAGCCGTTGGTAAAGCAAAATTTGTGAAAGATGAGAACGTAGCCATGCTTAAGGTTTCATTTTTTGGTCCTTTTTATTCAGGATACAACGTCATTGCCCTGGATGAAAATTACAACTATGCCCTTGTGGCTGGTAAAAACCTGGATTATTTGTGGATACTTTCACGAAAAACCAGCATCCCTGAAGACGTAAAAACAGAATACCTTAAAATTGCCAAAGAAATCGGCTACAATACAGATGACCTGATCTGGGTGGAACACAATAAACAGGGAAAATAAAGGCGGCATCCTGACTTTGTAATAAATAACCCCTTTTTTAAATGAAATACATTTTATGACAGATGTATCAAATAATTGATTACCTTTGCATCCTAAAACAATCCCTCAGATAACATAGTGTCAAGTAAAGCCTAAGATGACGGTTAAGTTATAGGGATTTTTTGTTTTTTCAAAATAAAAAAAGTAAGCATAGCCACAGCTACGTGAGTCTTTTTTTTATGAAGTAAAAACGAAAAAGAACAAAACCCGTCTATCCTGCCTGCCGGTTCACCAGCCGTGGCTGGCAGGCAGGCGCCGGGCAAGCTTTGGGGCATCAGATTAGGCTTGACTTGACACTAGGAAACTCCTGACTTCTTTGGGAGATATTAAACAAATTATCACACATGACATTCGAACAATTATCAATTATTGCGCCGGTTTTAAAGGCGCTGAAAGAAGAACATTACATTGAGCCAACACCAATACAGGAACAAGCAATTCCCCTTATACTCAATAAAAAAGACCTCATGGGCAGTGCACAGACCGGCACAGGAAAAACCGCGGCTTTTGCCATTCCCATACTGCAACACTTGTACCAGGAAAGCACACAAAACAAAAACAGCCGCACCATAAAAGCCCTTGTAATTACGCCTACCCGCGAGCTTGCCATTCAAATTGGTGAAAGTTTTTCAACCTATGGCAAATACACCGGCATCAGGAATACCGTCATTTATGGCGGTGTAAGCCAGCACAAGCAAACCAACGAGCTCAAAAATGGGGTGGATGTGCTGGTGGCTACCCCCGGCCGGTTGCTTGACCTCATAGACCAGGGATATATTCACCTGGATAACATTGAATATTTCGTGCTTGATGAAGCTGACCGCATGCTGGACATGGGTTTTATTCACGATATCCGGAAAATCATTGCCATATTGCCTGCACAACGGCAGTCGCTGTTTTTTTCAGCCACCCTCCCGAAAGACATCATTGCGCTGTCACGGAAAATCCTCCACAAACCGGAAAAAGTAGCTGTAAATCCGGCTTCTTATGCTGCAGAAACCATCAAACATTACCTGTATTACACGAATAAGGCAAAAAAGAAAGACTTACTCAACCATATTCTTGCAAACAAGGAGATTGACCAGGTATTGCTGTTTTCCAGGACAAAACACGGCGCCGACAAAATCACCAGGAACCTGAAAAAGCAAAACATCACAACAGCAGCTATCCACGGTGACAAAGCCCAAAATCACAGGCAAAAATCCCTGAAACAATTCAAAGACGGAAAAGTCAGGGTACTGGTAGCCACGGATATTGCCGCCAGGGGCATTGACATTGAACAACTTGGTTTTGTCATCAACTATGATATACCCGAAGTCGCTGAAACCTATGTTCACCGCATTGGCCGTTCAGGCAGGGCAGGTGAATCCGGTACAGCCATTTCCTTGTGCGAACCGGAAGAAAATACCCGTATCAAAAGCATTGAAAAACTCATCCATGGTAAAATTTCAACCATCACAGACAACCCTTTCCCACAAACCGAAAGGCCCATGAACGCACAGGAGAAAAAGCAATTTGAAAAAGAAAAACAAAGAAGAAAACAGGAATTCTTTGCCAACAGAAACAAATCCCGGAACAGGAAAAGATACTAAATCTACAATGTTCCTCTGCGTCTCTGCGCCTCTGCGTGAAA
>JBNJGX010000058.1:0-11347 GCA_051748025.1 Bacteroidota bacterium | reverse complement strand
GTAAATGTTGGAGAAAATTCATTTTCTCCCTGACCGGACAATTCAATCGTTGTATTTCCTGAACTTGCTACCCATTCCCAGGTTACATTGTCATCCGACTGAGAATATTCGGTATCGTTGTTTGGATAGTTTCCTTCGGCGGTAAAAGTAACCTGGTCACCCTGGCAAACATCAATCCATAACGAGTCTGTTGGATCAGACAAACCGGGGCTTGTTGAAACAATATCAATCGAATAATCCTGGCAAGCCATGGCACATGATATTTCAGCCTCAAAACCAGGGTATGTTACAGAACCATCTGTTTCCCACTCCAGGGTTAAACAATCTCCCGATCCTACAATTGTTTGACCATCCAAATCACTGCTTCCTGCAGGACCTGCCAGTATGGGAGCACTTGTAGAGGAACCGTCATAAATCGTAAGGTTATCAAAAGTCGCTGATTCAACATCAAACATGACAAAAAACAATTCAATTGGATTACCTGGAGAATTACTGCATATGGTAATTGTATAATACTCATTATTACCATAATCATTCGAAGCCCCTCCACTGTCATACAAGGTGCCACTGCAGGTATTAACCGTACCACCATCACTTATCAGATAAGTCTGGGCTTCTGCTGTAAATCCCAAAAAGGAAAACAACAGAATGGTAAGTAACCATTTATGGAATGCTATATTTTTATTTTTCATCACTGCGACTTTCATTAAACATTTCAACAAATTTTTTATTGGCATAAATCACCAAAACTTTATTGGTCCCGGCTATACGATAATGATTATTGTGATCCATATCCCTTTCGTAATTGTAAAGATACAGGTTAAAATCTTGTTCATCTACGGATTGCACTTTTTCTCCTTTTGATTTTGTTTCATAATCAATGTAATATAAATCAGGGACATCTTCCAGTTTTTCAGGTGGCATAGTGCGAATATCGTACCCGTGTTCGAGCTCAAATTCAAACAAATCAATTCGATTGGGATTATTTTGTTTCCATTGTTCTATCTGTGATTCAGAAAATCTTACTGCGAGACGTGAATCTGTTTCATGTATGTCCTGCGCAGCAACCCCTGAAAACATGCAAATGCTTATAATTAATGTTGTGAAAATTCTCATAGTATCTCAATTTGTTTTCAATAAAACAGACGTGCAAAACTACCTTTGGTTGTCTTGCAATTTGTAAAAATACATAAAATTCAGCAAATTGAAAAACAAATAAGCTTTACCAGACTTTCATTGTCTATGAAAAACGCTATAATTCTTAATGCGAAAGAATTATCAGAAGTCCCCTTAATGGTCTGATAAATAAGCAGATTTTGTTGACATTGCCATGGATTTTTCACAAAATCATCAAAAAAAAAGCTACCGTTTGGCAGCTTTTAGAAAAATTTTATATCCTGTACTTCTTAGAGATCGGTGGTTCTTTCCTGTGCCGAATAATTAATTTTCAGGGCACTGGCTTTTCGCAGTTCCTGTTTGATATCAGTCACAATACCCATTTTGGTATCTTCATGCACTTTAAGCGAGGTGGTCATATAAGGGATTTCACTTTCATCCCTTTCTTCACGTTCGGCAATAATATATTCACGGATATCATTGACATCAGCAAAAGAAGCATTAAGCTGAATCCTTGGTTCAGAACCATACATATCACGGTAAGCCGGTTTGGGTTTTCCAACATAAATGTACGAAACAAGGGATTTTTTCTCAAGTTTTTTAATTTCTGTGGCTTCGGGCAATGAACTTGCCGGTACTTCAACTTTCAGTTCAACTTCCCGCATTGTTGTAGCCACCATAAAAAAGAAAAGCAGCATAAAAACAATATCGGGCAAAGAGGCAGTACTAATGCCGGGTGCAGATTTCTTTTTCTTTCTTTTTATAACAGCCATATCATTTCCCTCCTATATCTTTAGGTTCAGCTTCTGAAATACTTTGAGGGTACAATTTTTTAATCCCTTTCTTTTCCTCCTCGTTCAAATCCTCATAGCTCTTGCCAAAGAATTCGTAAGCAGCATCTTCACGGATTTCATTGTACGCAGCCACCAACTCATTTTGTACAGCAATGTATTTACCATATGAAGTTCCCCTGTCGTTTTGCAGGGAAATCACGCCCTGCGGCACATTCATTGTTCTATCCAACTCAGGAATATATTCTTCTTCTTTTACAGGCAAATCTTCCCTGTTGTTTTCATTGAGGATAAACTCTTTGGCATCTTCTTTAAGGTTACGCATTTCCATAAGTTCACCTTCAACCAAAAGTTGATCATTTTTGTTAATAAGAACAATGAACAGGTTACGCTCCTTAATTTTTACATCTTCTTCATCTTGTATATCTTCTTCATCAGGCATAGGGGGCAATTTACGTGCTATACCTGTATCGACGTCCATTGTTGTCGTAACAAGGAAGAAAATAAGGAGCAGGAAGGCGATATCCGCCATTGAACCTCCGTTTACTTCCGGTGTTTCTCGTCTTGGCATAAGATTCAGTTTTTAATTTAATTTAGATACAGCCTGCAATCGTTTGCAAGCTGCAACATCATAAATTTATCTCCACAGTTTTGAAATCTCGGTATATACGGCACCAAGAATAGCAAGGCCAAAGAAAAAATACATAATATGAAGCCCTGCACCAACCCGTTTTGAAATAACATTGGTAACTTCAAAATCTAACTTATCAATTCCCACTATGGGAGGGATGGCCTCCGATGCAAAACTAAAACCGAGGATAACAACCAAAGCAATAATTCCAATTGAAATCAAGTTAGCAATTAAGCCACGCCGGCTCTCTAGCATGGTTTTTACAAATTTATACAAACCACTGATAACACTGATGCCGGCCACAACAATTAATAAGCCCATCGCCCAGTTGAGGATCGTTCCATGCCAGTTGTCGGCAATTTCACCAACTTTTTCAACTTTCACTTCGTTTGGTAATTGTTCTGTTTGAGCCAACTCTGCCTCAAGCTTAGCCGTATCTTTTGAGAAAAACAATACAGCAAGAACAGCCGAAATCACAAACAAAGCTATTGCCACATATTTAAATATTTTGTTCAACATAATGTTTATGCTTTTTTATTCTTGTATTCATTTAAAATATCAATCAAAGTAATTGAAGCATCTTCCATATCATTAACGATAGCGTCAATTTTGGAAACGATGTAGTTGTAGAATACCTGAAGGATCACGGCCACAATCAAACCTGAAACTGTTGTAATCAAGGCAATTTTAATACCTCCGGCAACGAGTGATGGATTAATATCACCGGCAGCCTCAATGGCATCAAATGCACCGATCATACCAATTACCGTACCCATAAAACCGAGCATTGGTGCAATGGCGATAAAAAGTGCAATCCAGGTCAAATTTCTTTCGAGCAGTCCCATTTGAACAGAACCATAAGAAACCACAGATTTTTCCACCACATCGATCCCTGCATCATAGCGGTCGAGACCCTGGTAGAAAATACTGGCAACCGGTCCCCGGGTATTCCGGCAAACATCTTTTGCCGCTTCTACACCACCTTCATTAAGGGCATTTTCAACTTTTTCAAGCAATTTTTTGCTGTTTGTAGAAGCCAGATTGAGGTAAATAATACGCTCAAAAGCAATTGCCAGACCAAGGATAAGTGCAACAAGTACAAATCCCATGAAGGTTGGACCACCTTCAATAAATTTAGTTTTAATTTGCTGATGCAGAGGCTGGTTTTCTTCTTCATCAGCTTCATCAGCTTCATCTGTTTCCTGTTCTTCTGCTAATTCTTCAGACCTGGCTGTATCTTCAACTGCTTCTTCAGTTGTATCTTCAGCCTGTTCTGTCGTTGCTTCGTCAACATCTTCAGCCTCTTCCTGAGCAATAACTGAAGTGGAAACTCCAAATGTGAGTAATCCTGCTACTGTGAGTAATGTCAATAACTTTTTCATGGTTAAAAAAACATTTAAGTGTTACTTATTATTATTACTATTTTTCATTTAATTCTGATTTCATTATGCATTTTTGCATGCGGAGAGAGGGGGATTCGAACCCCCGATACAGGGATACCGTATACACGCTTTCCAGGCGTGCGCCTTCGACCGCTCGGCCACCTCTCCCTTTTCTTTCAATGAACATTCACCTTTCATTTTCAGCGCTGCAAATTAAGCATTTTTTTTTATCACAAAAAATATTCTACTATAAAATACCACATAATGTTATTTTTCTTCATTTACACTCAACTTAAAACACCTGGCAGCAGTCTTTCCTGTAAGATTAATAATTTTATCTGCCGGCATGGTATAAATTTCTGCCAGTTTTTCTGCCACCAGTCTGAGCATTGCAGGTTCATTTCGTTTTCCTCTGTAAGGATGCGGCGCAAGATAAGGCGCATCGGTTTCTAAAACCAGATTTTTCGGGTCAATTTTTTCAAGAACATTACGGAGTTTGCTGTTTTTAAATGTCACAACACCTCCTACTCCAATTTTAAATCCTGCATTAATAACTTCTTTTGCCTGAAAAATATTGCCATCAAAACAATGAAATATGCCATCCGGGATTTCCGGTAAAGATTTCAATAAGGCAAGTGCCTCATCTGTAGCCGAACGCGAATGGATTGACACAGGCAATTTTTTTTCAACAGCCCATTGACATTGTGTTTTAAAAACGTCAATTTGTTGTTTCATATAAGTATTATCCCAGTAGGAATCAAGTCCGATTTCACCCACCCCGGTAAACATATTTGTATCGAGATACTGCCTGATCAATGTCAGTTCCTGCTTATAATTACCATTGACCGATCCCGGATGCAACCCCATCATACAGTGGATGCTTCCCGGATATGATGCAGCAAAACGTATCATGTCTTTTACGGATCCGGTATCAATATTGGGCAATATCATTTTCATCACTCCTGCTTGTTTTGCTCTCAACATCATTGATCCGTGATCATTGCAAAAATGGGGCAAATAAATATGTGTATGAGTATCTATTAGCATGGTGTAAAGCTACATAAAAATCCACTGGCTTCAAACACAAAAGCTGCACCTTAATTAAGATGCAGCTTTCAGAAAAACAAATTGTATTGATATCTATTATTTAAACAATGCCTTGAGCTATCATAGCATCGGCAACTTTGACAAATCCACCGATGTTAGCACCCTTGATATAATCAATGTGTCCGTCTTCTTCTTTACCAAATTCAACACACCGGTCATGGATATTAGACATTATTTCCTGTAATTTATTATCCACATCTTCAAATGACCAACTCAGGCGCATTGAATTCTGAGTCATCTCGAGGCCTGAAACAGCAACACCCCCTGCATTTGCAGCTTTTCCGGGAGCAAAAAGAATTTTATTGTCATAAAACAGTTCAACCGCTTCGGGGGTACATGGCATGTTCGCACCTTCAACCACAGCAATCACACCGTTATCTACAAGGTGTTTGGCATCTTCTTCGCCGAGTTCATTTTCACATGCACAGGGCAGTGCTATGTCCACTTTCTGCACCCACGGGTGTTTGCCGGGATAGAAAGTTGCAGAACTAAACCTTTCAGCATAAGGCGCCACAATATCTTCATTGGTAGCGCGAAGCTCCAGCATAAAATTAAATTTCTCCTTTGTATTGATACCATCGGGATCATAGATATAACCATCCGGTCCGGATAAAGTTACCACTTTGCCACCAAGTTCGGTAGCTTTCTGGCATGCGCCCCATGCCACATTACCAAATCCTGAGACAGCCAGTTTTTTCCCTTTAAGGTCTTTATTCTGGGTTTTCAGAACATTTGCTGCAAAATAAACAGAGCCGAAACCGGTTGCTTCAGGGCGACCTATTGATCCGCCCCATTCACGGCCTTTTCCGGTAAGCACACCTGTAAACTCATTTTTCAAACGCTTATATTGCCCAAACATATAACCGATCTCACGGCCACCTACACCGATATCACCAGCCGGGACATCAGTATTTGGCCCAATATGGCGAAATAATTCTGACATAAAACTCTGGCAGAAACGCATAATTTCGGCATCGGATTTACCTTTTGGATTGAAATCGGATCCACCTTTACCGCCACCCATTGGTAATGTAGTGAGCGAGTTTTTAAATATTTGCTCAAAACCCAGGAATTTCAGGCTTGAAAGCGTGACGCTGGGGTGAAAACGCAAACCGCCTTTATAAGGGCCAATTGCAGAATTAAATTCCACACGGTAACCGCGGTTTACCTGCGCGCGGCCATCATCATCAATCCATGGGACACGAAACATGATTACACGTTCGGGCTCTACCATTCTTTCAAGGATCTTGGCTTCCTTATATTTGGGGTTTTCTTCGATAAACGGAATTAACTTTTCAGCTACTTCGTGTACTGCCTGGATAAATTCCGGCTGGGCAGGGTTAGCTGCCTCAACTTTAGTCATAAAATCTTTAATTTGTGTTTCCATCATAACTATTTATTATTAAATCATTTAAAAATAACATATTTACTAAAGCAAATTTACATTGAGTTTTTCACATTCACATCAAAAACCGAAAAATATTTAAAAACCGAATATCAATCTTACTTTCTGATTATCAAAGACTTTATGCGGCACATGTTGTGTTTAATAACATTACATGACTAAAGTCAAGATTTTATCAGGCATTGAGGGCATAAATTTTTCCTGGTAATGCACTTATTACAGATTTCATTTCAAGGCTTAATAATACAACAGATAAATCAGCAATATTTAAACCACTTAATTTGGTCAGTAAATCCGTATCACAATAATCCTTTTCTTTAAGCACATCAACTACAATTTTCTCATTTTCTGTTAGTTGTATATTAAATTCGATCTGTTTTTGCTGACTGGATTTTTTTCTGGTTTTGGTCATCCAGTTCATGATATACAACAGGTCATCAGCGGATTCCATTAGCATAGCCCTGTTTGTTTTTATCAAATGATTACATCCTTGTGAATATTTATCCCCGGTACGTCCGGGCACAGCAAATACATCCCGGTTGTATGAATTCGCAATATCCGCTGTAACCATAGCGCCGCCTTTTTTTGCAGATTCAACAACAATGGTTGCATCCGACAGGCCTGCAATAATACGGTTACGCCGGACAAAATTTTTGGGATCACGCCTGGCTGTTGAATGGAATTCGCTGATAAGGGCACCTCCGTTTTTTACAATTTTTTTAGCAATGCCTGAATGGGCAACCGGATAAATGATATCAAAACCATGGCCAAACACTGCCCAGGTTTTAAGATCATGCTCGATTGCTGCTTTGTGTGCTTCCACATCAATTCCATAAGCCAATCCACTAACGATCACCGGGGAAACACCTGCTTCAGGCAGGGCTTTTATTATCCGGTTGGTGCTTTCTTTTCCCCTTGCTGTTGCATTGCGTGTACCCACCACAGCAACTGCTTTATCGTTAATGGCGGATAAATCACCGATATAATACAATATCAAGGGAGCGTCGGCACAATTGCTCAATTTTTTGGGATATGCCTTATCTGTAAAAAAGGCATAATTTACATCATTGGCTTCCATGAAGCGCAATTCTTTTTCCGCACGTTCCAGTGCAGCATTCCGGTGTTTTAAAATTGTTTCTGCAAAATATTGGCCTATACCATCAATTCGCCTCAGGTGTGCTGCTTTCATTTTAAACAAAGCATCAATATCACCGAAGGCAGCAATCAAATTTCTTGCAGACACCGGTCCTATCCGGGGCAGCATGCTTGCAGCTATCTGATATTGTTCTAATGAAGGCATTGATAAATTAACAATCTGTCTATGTGTTTACTATGTCCTATGTTTTCTTATGTTTCAGGGTTCAAAATAAATGAAAATTTGTTTTGAACCACATAGAAAGATAGGACACATAGGTCTTCACATAGATTTTATTATTCTTATGCATCTTTATTTACTGTTTCTAAAATAATAATATTATGCTAAATAAATTTATAACATCTTATCTAAATACATACCTAACACTCAAAGCCAAACCATACCAATATCCTGAATGGTTAATCAGGTTATAAGCAGGTCTGAATTCAAGGCATAAATTTAATGGAAATTCTGAAAAATCATAATCTATTCCGACTTGCAAATCCAGTCCTGAAATTAAAAAAGCATTCTGCTGATCATCATAATCAGGAAACCAATCTGTGTTTTTATATCCGTTAAAATAACCAACATGCACACCGGCACTTGTTACTAGTGTCATGTCAAGCCAAATATGACGCCCCAAGTTTTGTTCTTTTTCATTTTTTCTTCATAAAAATAAGACTCACGTAGCTAAGGCTATGCTTACTTTTTTTTATTTTTAAAAAATCAAAAAATAACTTCAACTTAACCATCATATTTGACTTGACATGACACTAGTCTTAATTGCTCATCAGAAGTAATATCCAGTGTATGATATTGTGCAAAGATAAAAAAAGCGGGATCCCACCGGTAAACAGCACCTATGCTTTCTAATGCAAGGTTATCATTAAAATAATACTGAAAAGAAACACCTTGTAATATGCCCATTCTCACTCCCAGCCTGCTTTGCCCCTTCTCTGCCTGGGAAAACCCGGATACAACAATCAGGATTAAGCATAAAGTAACAATATTTTTCATAGCTACATATTATGTAACTAATCAGACCGAAGACCGAAGACCGGAGTCAGAAGTAAAGCATACCTTATTTAAAATAGACATTAATTAAAAGTTATCTTCCGACTCCCGTCTGATTAGTAACAATCAAAGTTAATCACATTTTCTATCCGCTTTGCCGCCTGCCAGCCTTGCATAGGTTTTAACGGAAGGCAGGCAGGGACAAGTTTTTGCATTCGACATTTATCAGGCACTTAATTTATCCAGAGCATCAAACATATCCCGGCGTTCTGATTTGGTTAAAGTATTTATGGCAACAGGTGGGTATTTGGCGATTCCTTTTTTAGTACGTTGATATAAAATTATTGAAGTGCGCAATCCCAAATTGCTCTTTTTAATTTCATATTTCACAAACTGGCTTTTCGGGATCTCAATGGCTTTATGCTCAGCAAGCATAGGCTGCAATCCCATGTAACGCAATATTATTTTTGAGCCCTCAGTATTAAAATATATATAATTGTATCTTATTACAAAAAACAATACCAATGCCACCAAAAAACACAGCGTCAAAATCAATTCAAAATAATGCTTTGGTGACCAATGCAATATCACAGCTAATACTATCAGCACAAGATAAATAAGTACCGCAATCATAAAACCAAACCGCACCCTGGTTGACAATTCTTTATTGTTTATAAGCATTTTTCGTGTTTTCAGAGTTATTATTGCTAATTTCCCGTGGACAATTTATGCATCAAGCATAACCGGAATAAATACATTTTTAAACAAATTAAGCAATTTTATGCTTTAAATCCAAGCCTGATTAGAAAAAATAACTTAGATTTGCAGATAATATCAGAAAAATAGATGCAATTTTATGATGGAATTTATCAAAATCAGACGAATTGTTGTTAAACATTTTCCGGGACAATAACTAACCCATTAAGCCATGATAAATTTTTAATATGCTTTAATAATCAGAAAATAACATTAATTTTGTTATTTCAAAAAAAAACCATTAATATTGAAGCGTAATTTAAAATATTTTATTAATTTAGCCTTTTAAGAAAAAAATTATCAAATTGTTTGTGATTTTTCTAAAAATAAAGATACTTTTGTGTGATTAGATTTTTTACTTGAATATAGAAAACCTTATATCAGATGAACAAAAAAAGATCTACAATCCTATTGGCATTAGCAACCGCCATCATATTTCCCTTATTCACAGGGTGTTTCGGCGTTGGAGAAGATGATCCATTTATCTCATTGCGAACCAGAAAAGCACGCTTAACCGGCTATTGGGACATAGACAAGTATTACAAAAACGTTAAGCAAGTGATTGATACCGAGAATCAACTACGGGTAATCATTGATGTGCAGGGCACAGATTATTTAAAAACAATTGATACACTCGGTACTGATGGCGTCGGAGAAATTGAAGGTGAAGTACTTGAAGGGAAGATGAGTTTTGACAAAAACGGTTATTTTACTTATACCTTCGAGTATCAAACAGTAGATTCTGAAACCGATGAAGAAACCTTCACAACTACAACCGAAACAAAAACCGTAAAACGTGAGATGGACGGTACATGGAATTTCCTTGGGAGAATTGATGATTATTCCAATAAAGAACGCCTTTCCCTGGTTGTCCTTAATGAAACAAATTCAACAAAAACCGTTACCATTGTTGAAAGTGAAGATGAAGAAGAAGAGGCTGATATGACAGTCTCAAGGGAATTCACCATTGAGAATTATGCGAATGGCGAAATGAGTTATATCTGGGAACTTGACATGCTTAAACACAAGGAAGTTCACATGTATCAGGATATCAACAATGTATTGGTCTCCACAGATTCCGCTGCCATGGGTGCAGCCTATGATGAAGTGGGGTACCAGGAGCGTGTGTTATCACGGAGAGGCTCTGAGCCGGAAGAAGAAGATGATGGATTTTAAAAATGCCCGCATCAACAATATTTGATAGTAAAAGCCAGCGCTGGATTAAGCCTGGCTTTTTTTTGCCGGAGTGTGGAGAAATTATGTTAGTATTCGATTCATGATGTAAAGATACCACTGATATTACATGATTTTTGGTTGCGGTGGTGGGGCCATTCACCACAATGATCAGGCTTAAACAGTTCTGATGCATGTATTTTTTTCTGGTCAATTACTTTAAAATTAAATCTTTTCTGGAAGTAGCCTGCCAGATACTCCTGTTCTGTCTGACCGGGTGTTGGGATCAGAATGGCTTTACGCTTAAGCACATGTAAATCCATCAGTGTGGTATAACCCGAACGCGCAATCAATACGGGCACATGCCCCATAAGATATTTCAGCTCGGAGCGTTTCAAATGGTTAATTATTCGGATATGCTCATCAATATGATCATAATCGCATTCAGGCTGACCGGCAACAATCCAGACCTGCCGTTTGTCATTTGAAAATACATCCACAAGCCGTTTTATAAATATGGTGCGTTGTGGTTCAGGCCCTGAGACAACAGCCAGCACATCAGGAATATTCTCAAATGATTTTGGTTCAATCTCTGAAAAGCCCGAAAGGGGGCCGGTATATTTATGTAAAAATTTAAAACCGCCTGGTTTATGTGCCAGTTTTCCGCTTAAACCACCATCATCATCAAAGTCAGGAATGAGACAAGCATCATAATTTTTGATCAAACATCTGTGCATAAACCTGGCCAGTGGCTGAAACGGTTTCAAATAAAGCGGCATAATAACATTAACCTGATGTGTCATATAATATGAGGTGACATCCTGTGAGTATAGTCCA